>JBDLQX010000023.1:0-5317 GCA_039800345.1 Pseudomonadota bacterium
AGTATGGCGTTGCCGGGGTCATGGGAGAGGCCCAGACGAAATACGGCCGTGGCCTCTTCGCGGCGCGCAAGGGCCCAGAGCACCTCGCCGAGGTGGGCGGAGATCTCGGCATCGGGCTGTCGGCGATGGGCGTCTGAGAGCCACTGTACGGCCTTATCGAGCGCCCCCTTTCGGAAATAGAGCCAGCCCATACTGTCCAGAATATGGGCGTCTTCGGGAAGGAGTCGGTGTGCCTCTTCGATGAGGACCTCGGCCTCTTCGAGCCGGGTACCGCGATCGGCCAGGCTGTAGCCCAGCGCATTCTTGGCATGGGCATGGTCGGGCTGCCGCTCGATCAGGGTGCGCAGCAACGACTCCATGGTCTTGTGGTCCTGCAGCCGTTCGTAGAGCATTGCCCGGGCGTAGAGGATGCTTGGCCGATCTCGATCGGCTTCGGCGACGCCCTCGAGAACGGCCAGCGACTTGGCCGTGTCTTGTCCCTGAGAGGCGAGTCCGGCAAGGCGCTCGAGAAACGCATCGAGGGTTCCCGACTTCTGGGCCTGGGCCTTACGCGCAAGCAGGTTGTTCTGTAGGTCGGTGTAAAAACCAAGCTGGAGCCGAAGCAGGTCGACGATGTCTTGCGCATCGGTACTCTCTGGGCTCACCTCAAGCCATACTGCCCCTGACCGCAGGGCCTGCCGGGCCTGCCGGGACAGTAGGGCCACCCGGGTGGCCCGTTCTGCCACACCAGGGTCTTTGGTGCGCTCTGCAAGGGCGACATAGGTGGCAACCGCTACCCCTGCCTGGCCCTGCTGCAAGGCAAGTTCGCTGGCGAGAATCTGAAAGACGGCGCTGGCCGCTGACGGCGGCTTGGCTGCAGCGGGATCGGTGGTCTGCGCCTGCACGGCCACTGCAGTCGAAGACAGCCAGGCCGATAGTGCGAGACAAAACAGCGGCCGCAGCGCCCGCATGGGCTGAGGATGGGAAGAAGGAATTACAGGCATCATCACAATTCCAAGTATCCCAGTTTGACTCAATTCATGCCCGAATTGCCCGAAGTCGAGGTGGTCTGTCGCGGTCTACGCGGCTATGTCTCAGGAAAGCGTATCCAGGCGGTGGGCCTGAGCGGCAAGGCCTTGCGGACTTTTTCTGGACAGATGCGTGCCCTGCCTATCGCGGGCCAGGCCATTCTGGGAATTACGCGCCGCGCCAAAAATCTTGTGTTTACGCTGGAGGATTGGTGGTTGGTGGTCCATCTCGGCATGTCGGGCCAGCTGCTCTGGCTCGCCAAAGATGCGCCCCGCCCTGCCCATAGCCATGTATGGCTCAGTTTTGATGAGGGCCAACTCGTCTATAACGACCCGCGGCGTTTCGGTGATCTGCGGATTGCTAGGCGAGAGGCAGATAGCGCCACGCTGCCCGAGACGTTGCTCGGGCATGCGGCTCAGGGCTGCGAGCCACTGGATTACGGGTTTGATGGGCCGTGGCTCTATGCGGCGAGTCGGGGCGTACGGCAGGCCATTAAGCCGTGGCTGATGCGGGGCGATCTGGTGGTTGGTGTGGGGAATATCTACGCGAGTGAGGCGCTTTTTCGGGCGGGTATTCATCCGGCCCGGGCCACTGGCCGTATTTCGGCGATACGGTGCGCGGCGCTGGCCCAGAGCATTCGGGATGTGTTGTCTGAGGCCATTGCAGGCGGCGGAAGCAGCCTGAGGGATTTCGTGTCGGCCGATGGCCGGGCGGGGCACTTTGCAGCGGACCATCGGGTCTATGGCAGGCAGGGAGCGCCCTGCCGGGTGTGTGGTGCACCGATTCGCAGGCGGGTGCAGGCGCAGCGGGCTACCTACTTCTGCGCTGCATGTCAGCGGTAGGCGGGGCAGTGCCCTTGCCATATCGGGTGCCTGCGGTGACGGCGACTTCTCTATGAAGACCTTCGCCAAGGCCCTTTTGCAATGGGCGCGAGACCATGGACGCACGGATCTGCCCTGGCAGCCGCAGCCGGGTCTGCCGGCTGACCCGTACCGCGTCTGGGTCTCCGAGATCATGTTGCAGCAGACCCAGGTGCAGAGCGTACGCAGCTATTTTTCGCGCTTTATTGATCGCTTTCCGACCGTTGAGGCCCTAGCAGGTGCCTCGTTGGATGAGGTGCTCGCCCTCTGGAGCGGTCTGGGGTATTACGCCCGCGCCCGCAATCTGCATCGCGCAGCCCAGCAGATCTGTGCGGCGTTCCCACGGGCGATGCCCCAGCAGGTAGAAGACTGGCAAGCCTTGCCAGGGGTGGGGCGGTCTACCGCGGCGGCCGTGGTGTCGATCTGCTTTGGTCAACGGGCCGCCATTTTGGATGCGAATGTGCGTCGGGTCTTGGCCCGACAGCTTGCCGCCTCGGAGCCGTGGGGCTCGGCGGCCCTCGACCGTCGACTTTGGCAGGAGGCCCAGGCCCGACTGCCCGACGGTGGGCAAGAAATGCCGCGCTACACACAGGCCCTGATGGATCTGGGGGCTACCGTCTGCACCGCGCGTCGGCCGCGGTGTGGGGACTGCCCGGTGTCATTCTCCTGTAAGGCCTTTGCGACCGGGCGGGTAGAGGCCTTTCCGGTCCCGCGACCGCGTGCGCCGCGGCCCGTGCGGCAGGAGCGATGGCTACTCGTGACCTACGAGGGTTCAGTGGGGCTCTGGCAACGACCCCCGCAAGGCCTCTGGGGCGGGCTCTGGGCCCCCTGGGTGCTGCCCGAGGCGGTAGCCTGGCCAGAAGACAGCCTTGTATTCACCGCGGTCACCCATGGATTTACCCATTTCACGCTGGAAGCTGACGTGCGTGTGGTTGCACCGACCCGCAAGCGCAGGCTGCTGGCCTTGAGCGCCCAGGCTGCGGCGCTGGGCCAGGCCTTGGCCTTCCAACCCCGCGAGGCCTTTTTGCATCTTGGACTACCCGCGCCGGTACGTCGGCTGCTAGTTGAGGCCCCGCTGGGTGAGGGACCGATGGCGCACCAGGGTCGGACAGGTCTCTGAGAACTGCTGGGCGAGCTCTTCGGCGCAGTAGACAGACCGATGTTGTCCGCCCGTGCAGCCCAGGGCAATGGTGAGGTAGCTGCGCTGGTCTGCCTCGTAGGCGGGCAGCCACCGCCGCACAAAGGCCGCAATGTCTTGGATCATGCTGCCGACCTCTGGCTGGCCGCGTAGATACTGGGCCACCGGCAGGTCAAGCCCGGTGAGGGGTTTGAGGGCCTCGATGTAATGCGGGTTGGGCAGGCAGCGGACGTCAAAGACGAGGTCTGCATCCAGAGGGATTCCTGCCTTGTAGGCAAAGGATTGGAAGAGCAGGCTGACGGGGGCGGGCGTGAGGCTAAGAAATTCGCGGATCCAGGCCCGCAGGCTGGCGGGCTTGAGGTCGGTGGTGTCAAGCGACATGCCGAGCGACTCGATGTCGGACAGAATGCGCCGCTCATGCTCAATGCACTCCAGCAAAGAGGAGGCGGCAGCCTCGCCTTCCTGGCCAGAGATGCGTTGCGGCCGCAGGCTTAAGGGGTGCCGCCGGCGGGTTTCGGAGTAGCGCTGAATCAGGGTCTGGGTCTGGGCATTGAGGAAAATAACCTGTACCGAAATACCACCAGACCGCAGGCTGTCGATGGTCTCGCGCAGAGGCCCCAAGTCGGCCCCGACCCGGACATCGGCGGCGATCGCCACCTTACGGTGGCCCTGGTCGTCAAGGGAACGGGCCAGGGGGGCCAAAAAGCCGATCGGCAGGTTGTCGACGCAGAAAAAACCTGCGTCTTCGAGCGCATTGAGTACGATGGATTTCCCCGATCCCGACATGCCGGTGACCAGCACCAGCTGCATGGGCCGACCGTCATGGGCCATGATCAGGACTCTCCATGAGGCGGTGGGTCTTTTTCTTGGTCTTGCATCGCCTGCATTGCTGCGCGCTGCCGCTCGGTGAACTCCTGCATGGTATCGATGCCGCGCAGCTGCAAGACAGTGTTGCGCACCGCCGCCTCCACCAGCACGGCCAGGTTTCGGCCGGCAGCCACCGGAATCACCACCTTGCGGATGGCCAGGCCCAGGATGTCTTGCGAAAGGGCCTCAAGGGGCAGCCGCTCGTAGTCATCGATGGCAGAGCGCCGCACCAGCTGCACGATGAGCCGCAGCCGCATCTTACGTCGCACGCTGGTTTCGCCAAAGATGGCCCGAATATCTAAGAGCCCCAGCCCCCGTACCTCGAGTAGGTTCTGCAACAGAGGCGGGCAGCGTCCTTCCACCGCATGCGGGGCAATACGGGAGAAGTCCACGATGTCATCGGCCACCAGGCCATGGCCGCGGGTGATGAGTTCAAGGGCGAGTTCGCTCTTGCCAAGGCCCGATTCCCCAGAAATCAGCACGCCTAGACCCAGCACATCCATAAAGACGCCGTGCAGGGACGCCGAGGGCGCCAGGATACGGCCGAGCTGGATGCGCATGATCTCAATGACCTGGGCCGCCGAGAGCGTAGACCGCCAGAGGGGCACGTGATCCCGTTCGCAGGCTTCAAAGAGCATGGCCGGAGGCACCAGGCCATCGGCCATGACCAGTGCCGGTGGAGAGGCCGAGAGGAGTTCCGCGGTGAGATAGGACCGTCGCTGGGGGTCGAGCCGGTTGTAGTAATCGACCTCGGCGGTACCGAGCACCTGAATGCGGTTGGCGTGGATGAGGTTGAGATGGCCGACGAGGTCTGCGCTCTCAAAACTGGGCCCGGAGATGGGCCGGTCTTCTCCGGCCCGACCGGCGATCCAGGTGAGCCGCAGGGGCTCCTGGTAATCCTGGAAAAATGCACCGACCTTAAGCATGGGTGGTGCCGGGGGCGGAGGCCCTTAGCTGCCCGAGGGCACCCAGCCCATGAGGGACTGGTAGAGCGCGTCGGGGGTCTGGCTTTCTAGGAGGCTGGATCGCAGGCTGCCGTCGGAGAGCATTTCCGCAACTTCCGAGAGGATCTCCAGGTGCTGTTGGGTGGCATGCTCTGGCACGAGCAGGAATATCAAGACGGTCACCGGCTTGCCATCGGGCGCGTCGAAGGAGACGGGCTCGGTGAGACGAAATACGGCCGCGGCAGCTTCTTCCAAGCCCTTGATACGTCCATGGGGGATGGCGATTCCCTCGCCGAGCCCCGTGGATCCCAGCCGCTCTCGGGCAAATAGGGAATCGAAGACCTTCGCACGGGCAATGCCGTGGTTCTCCTCGAACAAGAGCCCCGCCTGCTCGAAAACCCGCTTCTTGCTGGTGGCCTCGACGTCGAGCAGGATGTTTTTGACGCTCAGGAGGCCGGAAATTCGGTTCATGGCGATGTCGATCCTTTTTCAAGTCTGTC
>JBDLQX010000024.1:0-20821 GCA_039800345.1 Pseudomonadota bacterium
AGCCAAGACTGGGCCCGCGCCGCATCGCCCATGCTGCTATGCAGGCTCGTTTGCGCAATTTGTGGAAAGGCGGCCCGCATGCGCATCTCCAACGCAGGCGTGAGCCCGATCTCCGGCACAAGGAGAAGCACCTGGGCATTGGGCTGGGTCTGCCAGACCGCGCGCATCGCCTCCATGTAGACGCGGGTCTTGCCACTACCGGTCACGCCGTGGAGAAGCATGGGGGTGCGTTTGATGTTCGAGAGGCTTCTCGTGATCGCCTGCACGGCTGCGCTCTGCGGGGGCGTCAGGCTGGGCCAGGGAGCCGGCGGGGCGGCGCAAGCGCATGGGGGCCCTTTTTCTGCCGCGGTCTGCGCGTCCAGGCGTGCCGTCGTCTCTAAAGGTTGGTTCCGTAGGCGTTCTACAAGAGCGGGCCTTTTGGTTGCGAGATGGTGGCGTGCGACCCGGAGGTACGGGGGTACCGCCGTAGCCAAGACGGCACCCAGGGGCCTACGGTAATAGCGCGCCACAAATCGATAGAGTTCGAGGGTCTTGTCTGTGAGAGGGGGAAGTGTTTGAAGCACCGTATCCACTGAGCGAAGGCGGTCTGCGGGCACCTCGCCCGGGTCTTTGGTGTGGAGGGCGGTAATCACGCCAAGCAGGGTGCGTCGTCCGAGGGGCGCCAAGACCCAAGATCCTATGGTCGGAAGCGGCGTTGTTCTGTCTGCGGGGGACGGAAGAACGTAATGCAAGGGTTTGAGACCCGGCGTGGCGAGCACCACCGTAAGCCAGCCGGATGTGGATAAGTCTGTGGGAAAGTCGGCCGCAGGGCCCTCGGGGGTTTGGCTCATTGCCCGTCTCATGGTGCCTTACTGAGGGCTAGATGAAAAGAGAATGCAATAGATTCAGAGACTTGGTGAGGTTTTTCTATGCATGAAACGAAGAAAATTCTCTAACCCCCGGCAAGACAGCATGTGCATAACCCATTCCGAGGGGCGATAGGCCACCGCTCAAAGGCAATCGTATTATGCAGCGTAAGTGCTTGCTAGCTTTTGCTGCAGGCCGCAACCGCCTCGACCAAAGCATGCACATGATCGACCGGGGTGAACTGCGAGATTCCGTGTCCGAGGTTAAAGACATGTCCGACACCATCGGAGCGCACACCAAAGCTGCGAATCACTTCAGCAACTTGCGCTTGGATATGCGCCGGGGTTCCCAACAAGACGGCGGGGTCAAGATTGCCCTGCAGGGCGCACTGATCTCCTACGCGTGCCCGGGCCTGTCCGAGGTCGGTCGTCCAGTCCAAACCCAGAGCGGAGCAGCCCGTTGCGGCAGTCTTCTCCAGCCAGAGCCCACCGCCCTTCACAAAGACGATTGTCGGCAAATCAGGGTGCGACTGGGCCAGTCCATCAATGATTCTTTTGATGTAGGCCTGGGAAAAGGTCTCAAAGGCCTTGTGGGCGAGGAGCCCACCCCAGCTATCAAACACCATCATTGCCTGCGCACCCTGGTGGGCCTGCATTCGACAGTAGGCCAATACCACCGAGGCGATACGGTCGAGCAGTCGGTGCATCAGTTCGGGACGGCTGTAGAGCCACTTGCGGACACCAAAGAAGTCATCTCCGCTGCTGCCACCTGCCACCATGTAACAGGCCAGCGTCCAGGGGCTTCCGGTAAAGCCAATGAGCGGCACCCGGCCCTGAAGTTCATGGCGAATAAGCCGTACGGCGTCGCCCACGTAACCCAGCGCGCTTTCCACCTCCACCTGAGGAAGGGCATCGATATCGGCCTCAGACTCAATGCGACGATGAAAGCGCGGGCCCTCGCCTTCGACAAAATGCAGGCCCAGGCCCAAGGCGTCCGGCACGGTGAGGATGTCAGAGAAGAGAATCGCCGCATCAAAGCCATACCGATCGATCGGCTGCAGGGTCACTTCGCAGGCCAGTTCGGGCGTTTTGCACAAGGCTAGAAAATTGCCTGCGCGCTTGCGGGTGGCATTGTATTCCGGAAGATACCTGCCTGCCTGGCGCATCAGCCAGACCGGGGTGCGTTCGACAGGCTTTCTTTGGAGCGCCCTTAGAAAGAGGTCGTTATGCAATGCAGACTACCGCTTACCGCGAAACTTACGAATCGCAGCCAGCTGGGCCATGGCCTCCAGGAGCTCGGATTGGGCACGTGCGTAATCAACGTCGGTCGCATTCTGATGTAGGAGCTCTTCGGCACGCTTACGGGCCTCTTCGGCGCGGGCCTCGTCAAGGTCTGCACCGCGTATGGCGGTATCGGCCAGCACCGTCACTGCCCGCGGCTGAACCTCGAGAATGCCCCCCGCCACAAAAATCAACTCTTCTCCGGCCTCGGTTTTGATACGCACGGTACCGGGGCGGATCTTGGAGATGAGTGGCGTGTGGCCGGGCAGAATGCCGAGTTCGCCCTGCTCACCGGGTAACACCACAAACTCGGCGATGCCGGAGAACACGTTCTCTTGCGCGCTCACCACGTCGACTTGGATAGTCTTGGCCATAGAAAGCCCTTATGTATAGATGTCGCGTTACTGGAGGGACTTGGCCTTCTCGAAGGCCTCCTCGATACCGCCCACCATATAGAAGGCTTGCTCGGGCAGCGCATCGCACTCGCCGTCTACGATCATCTTGAAGCCGCGGATCGTGTCTGCCAAGGTGACGTACTTTCCGGGGGAGCCCGTGAAGACTTCAGCCACATGGAACGGCTGGGACAAGAAGCGCTGAATCTTACGCGCCCGGGCCACGGTCATCTTGTCTTCGGGAGAGAGTTCATCCATTCCGAGAATGGCGATGATGTCGCGCAGCTCTTTGTAGCGCTGCAGCGTCGCCTGCACACGGCGCGTGACCCCGTAGTGCTCCTCACCAATCACATTGGGATCGACCTGCCGCGAGGTAGAGTCGAGCGGGTCGACCGCAGGGTAGATACCGAGCGAGGCAATGTCACGCGACAGAACGACAGTGGCATCGAGGTGGGCAAAGGTGGTCGCAGGCGACGGGTCAGTGAGGTCGTCTGCAGGCACGTAGACGGCCTGAATCGAGGTAATCGACCCCACCTTGGTGGAGACAATTCGCTCCTGTAAGCGGCCCATCTCTTCGGCAAGGGTAGGCTGGTATCCCACGGCTGAGGGCATACGACCCAGCAGTGCGGAGACCTCGGTACCAGCCAGGGTGTAACGGTAGATGTTGTCAATAAAGAGCAGGATGTCGCGGCCCTCGTCACGGAAGGCTTCGGCCATCGTGAGGCCGGTCAGTGCTACGCGCAGACGGTTCCCCGGGGGCTCGTTCATCTGGCCAAAGACCATCGCCACCTTATCGAGCACATTGGAGTCTTTCATCTCGTGGTAGAAATCGTTGCCCTCACGGGTACGCTCCCCCACGCCCGCAAACACAGAAAGTCCGGAGTGCTGCTTGGCGATGTTGTTAATCAGTTCCATCATGTTGACGGTCTTGCCTACCCCGGCGCCCCCGAAGAGGCCGATCTTTCCGCCCTTGGCAAACGGGCAGATGAGATCGATCACCTTGATGCCGGTTTCTAGCAGTTCAACGGAGGGGGAGAGCTCTGAAAACAGGGGGGCAGGCTGGTGAATGGCACGGCGCGCATCGGTGGGAATCGGGCCCGCCTCATCAATGGGGCGACCCAATACATCCATGATTCGGCCGAGGGTCTCATGGCCAACAGGTACCGAGATTCCCTTGCCTGTGCCGTTTACAGCCATGCCACGGCGCAGGCCGTCGGAGGAGCCCATGGCGATGGTACGCACCACGCCATCGCCAAGCTGCTGCTGGACTTCAAAGGTGAGGCCTTTTTCAACGAGCGGATGCTCGGCACTGGCATCTAACACGAGGGCGTCATAGACCTTGGGCATGGCCTCGGTCGGGAACTGAACGTCCACCACCGCACCGATACACTGAATAATCTTTCCTTGTGTTGCGCTCATTTTTTGGGTCCTTGCTGATGTCTTTGGGTTTACTGGATCTGAAGGGGGCGTAGGTTAGACCGCCGCTGCCCCCCCAACGATTTCGGAGAGTTCTTTGGTAATGCTTGCCTGCCGGGCCTTGTTGTAGGTGAGCTGCAGCTCATCGATGAGCTTCTTGGCATTGTCACTGGCCGATTTCATAGCCACCATGCGGGCGCTCTGCTCACAGGCCATGTTCTCTGCCACAGACTGATAGATCAGCGACTCGACATAGCGGGTGAGAAGATCGGAGAGCACCTGCTCGGCGCCCGGCTCATAGACATAGTCCCAATCGTGATTGGGATCTGTACGCTCTGGGCGGTCATCGTCAAGCGGCAGCAGTCGGCGTACCTGGGCCTCCTGCTTCATGGTGTTTATAAACTGGCTGGAGGCCAGATAGACCGCATCGAGTTCGCCTGCGGTAAAGGCGTCGAGCTGTACCTTTATGGGCCCGATGAGCTGCTCAAGGTGCGGCGTGTCACCGAGGTGGGTGACATGCGAAATGACTTTGGCGCCCATACGGCTAAAAAAGCCAAAGCCCTTGTTGCCGATGGCGGTGACTCTAACGCTGATGCCCTGGCTTTCCCATTCTTTGAGGCGACCGAGCAACATTCTGAGAAGGTTGGTATTTAGCCCGCCGCAGAGCCCTTTGTCGGTGGTGACCACAATGAGGCCCACGGTTTTGCTCTCTTGCTTGTGCATGGCCATGAAGGGGTGCACAAATTCTGGTGTGGCGTGGCTCAGATTGGCGCAGATCGCACGAATCTTCTCAGAGTAGGGGCGCCCGGACCGCATACGTTCTTGGGCCTTGCGCATCTTTGAGGCGGCCACCATCTCCATCGCCTTGGTGATCTTGCGCGTGTTTTGAACGCTCTTGATCTTCCCGCGAATTTCCTTTGAGCCTGGCATGAAGGGTCCTTCGTTTAAGTCGTCAGTGTGGAAGTGCGCGACGTTGCCAGTCGATGCTTAGTACGCGGCGGTTTTCTTGTAGTCAGCAATCGCACCGCGCAGACTAGCCTCGGTTTCTTTGGTGAGATCAGCGCCCGTATTCATGGCCTCTACAAGCTGGGGGTGCTTGGCGCGCATATGCTCACGCAGCCCACGTTCAAAGGCGCCCACTTTAGTGACCGGCACATCGTCCATAAAGTCGTTGTTCACTGTAAATAGCACCGCAGCCATCTCCCAGACCTGCATGGGCTGATACTGGGGCTGCTTCATGAGTTCGGTTACCAGGCGGCCACGGTCGAGTTGCTTACGGGTGGCATCGTCAAGATCAGAGGCGAACTGGGCGAAGGCGGCGAGCTCGCGATACTGGGCGAGCGCCAGACGCACACCCGCACCGGTATCTTTACGCTTCATGATCTTCGTCTGGGCAGCACCACCCACGCGGGAGACCGAGATACCAGCGTTAATCGCTGGCCGAATGCCCGCGTTAAAGAGGTCGGTTTCAAGGAAGATCTGGCCGTCGGTAATTGAAATCACATTGGTCGGCACGAAGGCCGACACGTCGCCGGCCTGGGTCTCAATCACAGGCAGGGCGGTGAGCGATCCGGTCTTGCCCTTCACGGCGCCATTGGTGAATTTCTCCACATACTCTTCATTCACACGGGCGGCCCGCTCGAGCAGACGCGAGTGGAGATAGAACACGTCGCCAGGGAAGGCTTCACGACCCGGCGGGCGACGCAGCAACAGGGAAATCTGGCGGTAGGCCACCGCCTGCTTGGACAGATCGTCGTAGACGATGAGGGCATCTTGGCCGCGGTCACGGAAGTACTCCCCCATGGTGCAGCCCGAGTAGGCAGCGATGTACTGCATGGCGGCCGACTCGGCGGCCGATGCCGCGACCACGATGGTGTAGGCCATCGCCCCGGTTTCTTCGAGCTTACGTACAACGTTGACAATCGTGGAGGCCTTCTGACCGATCGCGACGTAGACGCAGACCATGTCCTTGCCCTTCTGGTTGATGATGGTGTCTATCGCCACCGCCGTCTTGCCGGTCTGGCGATCACCAATAATCAACTCACGCTGCCCACGACCGACCGGCACCATGGAGTCGATGGCCTTGAGACCGGACTGCACCGGCTGAGACACAGACTTCCGGTAGATGACGCCCGGAGCAACCTTTTCGATCACGTCGGTCATCTTGTTACCGATGGGGCCCTTGCCATCGATGGGGTGTCCGAGTGCGTTTACGACACGGCCGATGAGCTCGGGGCCCACGGGCACATCAAGAATGCGGCCGGTGGCCTTCACCACATCGCCTTCGGTAATGGCGGTGTATTCCCCCAGAACCACGGCACCGACCGAATCGCGCTCGAGGTTTAGGGCGAGGCCCAGAATGTTATTGGGGAACTCCAGCATCTCCCCCTGCATCACGTCGGAGAGGCCGTGAATACGGCAGATGCCGTCGGTCACTGTCACTACCGTGCCCTGATTTCGCGTGTCTGCGACGAGATTGAGCCCCTGAATCTTGCTCTTAAGAAGTTCACTAATTTCGGAAGGGTTGAGTTGCATGGATTACTCCTAGTTCATCAGGGCAGTAGACATCTTGGCGAGCTTGCCGCTCACAGATGCATCAATGACTTCATCACCAACCACGATACGAACCCCGCCGATCAGCGAAGGATCGACCGTGCTGGTCGCGGTAATTTTTCGTCCGTACTTCTGGTGCAGGGTCTGCACGATCGCGTCGACTTGCGCGGCCGAAAGCGCGAAGGCGGAATGCACATCCACTGCGAGTTCTGCATTGGCCTCATGGTAGAGGTGGGCGAACTGCCGAGAGACCTCGGGAATCGCCGAGAGCCGATGGTTTTCAGCCATCACCCGCAATAACGACTGCTGTGATGCAGAGAGGTCTTTTACTGCGGTGCTAAAGAGCGATAGCAGGTCGTTCACGGAGACCCGGGGGTTGTCGTACAGGGGGCGCAGCGAGTCGCTCTGGGCCACCGCCGACAGGCTATCGAGCGCGGCGATCCACTGGGCATAGGCACCAGGGTTGGCCTTCTGTTCGGCACGCGCCACGCCGAAGGCCGCTTCGGCATAAGGCCTCGCGATGGTGAGCAGTTCGGCCATGGGTTAGAGCTCGTTCTTCAGGTTTTGCAGCAGCACATCGTGGGCCTTCGCGTCAATTTCTTTGCGAAGAATCTGCTCCGCGCCCTTGACGGCCAGCGCAGCAACCTCAGCACGCAGGCCATCTCGCGCCGCCTGCATCGCTGCTGAGGCTTCTTGCTCTGCATTGGTACGGGCCTGCGCCACGATCTTCGCGGCCTCACCGCGGGCCTGTTCTATAAGGAGCGCTGCCTGCTTCTCAGCCGCTGCCCGCACCTCGCCCGCGGTATCACGGGCCTTACCCATCTCTTCGGAAGCCCGCCTTTCGGCAGCCACCAGATCGGCCTTCGCCTTGTCGGCTGCGGCCAGGCCATCAGAAATCTTGTCGGCACGCTCATCAAGGGCCTTCATGATCGGGGGCCAGACAAACTTCATGGTGAACCAGCCGAGGATAAAAAATACGACCAGTTGCGCAATTAGCGTTGCGTTGATATTCACAGCGCGTTCCTCATGGTGACTATGTACGGACAGTCGATTAAGCCAACGCGAGATCGCGCGGGCCTAATCGCAGGAAAGCCGATAAGGCTACCTAGCCGGCAAACGGATTTGCAAAGGCGAACATCATCGCAATACCCACACCAATCAGGAAGGCCGCATCGATCAGACCTGCCAGGAGGAACATTTTGGTCTGCAGGTCATTCATGAGTTCGGGCTGCCGTGCCGAGGCTTCAATGAATTTTCCACCCATGATGCCAATACCAATACAGGCGCCGATGGCTCCCATTCCGATGATCAGACCACAGGCTAAGGCTACAAATGCGACGTTCGTCATGACAACTCCTCTGGGGGTAAAAAGATTGAAATCAACAAAAAACCGGCAACTGCAACAGAAAAAACATTTAGTGGTGGTCGTGGGCCTGACCCACATAGACCAGGGTAAGCATCATAAAAATAAAGGCTTGTAGGGTAATGATCAGGATATGAAAGAGGGCCCAGGCGGTACCGGCCAGCACATGCCCCACAAATCCAAGAACGGTGGCGGTTCCGCCGAGCAGGGCAATCAACACGAACAAGAGTTCGCCGGCAAACATATTGCCAAAGAGTCGCAGGCCGTGGGAAACCGTCTTGGCCAAGAATTCGATCATCTGCATGAGGAAGTTGATCGGCCAGAGCAAAAAATGGCTACCAAAGGGGGCCGAGAAGAGTTCGTGAATCCAGCCGCCAAGCCCCTTGATCTTGATGTTGTAGTAGAGGCACATGAGGAGCACGCCAATTGCCATGCCCAGCGGCACGTTGACATCGGCAGTAGGCACCACCCGCATGTAGGCTTCCATCGGAGTAGACACGTAGCCCAGCGCAACGGCCGCATGGCCAAAGAGGCTCGGGATCAGGTCCACGGGGATCAGGTCCATGAAATTAAGCAGAAAGATCCAGATAAATACGGTGAGCGCCAGGGGCGCCACAAACTTGCGAGACTCGGCGCTGGCGATGACGCCCTTTGCCTGATCGGCAACCATTTCTACGAGAATTTCTACCGCCGCCTGAAAACGGCCGGGACGCCCCGAGGTGGCCTTTGCAGCCGCGCGCCACAACAGAAATACAGTGAGAAAACCAAGTCCGAATGACCAGAAGACCGAATCGATATTGATCATTGACCAGTCAATGATGTCTTTTTGCGCATGGCCTGTCTGGTTGAGGTTCGTTAAGTGGTGAACCACATATTCCGACGATGTCGGCGCATTCCCAGAAGCCATGGAAACTACCCCCCTTACGCGTCGACCCGCCCCGTAGAGCGCGCGCCGATCATTAATCTTTTGACAATGTTTTAAGAATGCTTTCTACGCCTGCTGCATCGTGCTTTTTTTGTGATCTTGTCATGACGATCGGGGCAAGAAACACCACCAGCAAGGTGGCAAACAGGCCCGCCAGAAAACTCGGCCAGACAAGTGATGCATAGAGAGACACCACCAACATCAGAGACAACACAGTTACTAATACCTTTGCAAACTGGCCCACAAAAATCCAGACTACCGAGGGCCGGTCCTGGTGGCGAAGAAGCAGCACCACGTAGACGCCATTGCCTAGAAGCACACTACACCCCGCCAGGAACGCAGAGGCGGCAGACGCCCATGAACCCGAAAAACCTGCGGCGATACTGACGACGATAACGACCGCAGATTGCACCATCAAGAACGCTTTCAGGTCGGTGCTGGCTCTGGTCTTCATGCGCCACGCGAAGTGTATGTCGTTTGGCTGAGGTGTGTCAAAAAGACCGTGGTCGCTGCAGCTTTGTCGCAACCGCTAGTCATCAGAACGTGGCATGTCGCGGAAAAACCGCTCAAGCAGCCCGTCAAATTCTTCGTTACTGCTAAACCGAATGCGAAGCTCGCCCCCTCTGGCCTTCGGGTTAAGCACCACGGGTAAGCCAAGAATATCGGCGATGTCGGTCTGCATCTTCTGCCAATCTGGAGACAGGGCGGCGCGCTTTTGCGGCGCAGCAGATGGAGTGGCCGCGCCCGACGCCATGGCAGCGCTGGTCGCAGGGGAAGCGCCGTCGACGAGCCCCAAGAGCCGGGCACGGGCCTCTACATCCCGCACCGAAAGACCCTCGGACTGAATCATCTCGAGCATCGTGCGTTGGTGCGCCGCAGGCAGACCCACCAATACGCGGGCATGGCCCGCATCGACCGCGCCTGAGCGAATGGCCTCCTGGACCATTGCGGGTAGCTGCAGCAGACGCAAGAGGTTACTGGTGGCGGATCGTGAACGGCCCACTGCCTGGGCCGCCTGCTCGTGGGTGAGGCCAAAGTCTTTGATCAGGCGAGAGATGCCTTCGGCTTCCTCGAGGGCATTGAGGTCTTTGCGCTGCAGGTTTTCGATCAGCGCCATGGCCAACGCAGCCTGGTCATCTACCTCGTGAACAACGACCGGCACTTCTGATAAGCCCAAGGAGAGCGCGGCGCGATAACGCCGCTCGCCCGCGATAATCTCGTAGCCTTGGTCGGCTCGGCCGATAACCAACGGCCGAACGGCTATGGGCTGGATCATGCCTTGTGCCTGAATCGAGGCGGCAAGCTCTTCTAGGGCCTGCGGGTCCATCGACTGTCGTGGTTGATACTTGCCCGGACGCAGCTGATCAAGGGGTAAGGCGCGGACCCCGTTCGCAGATTCTAAGTCGGGGGGGGAAGAGCCCAGAAGGGCTTCTAAGCCGCGGCCGAGGCCCTTTTTACGGGCCGTCATACGGCCACCCCTGCTGCGGTCGTCACTGGTTTCGGCGTGAGGCCCACGCGATCGAGAAGCTCGCGCCCAAAGGCACGGTAGGCCTGAGCACCACGCGAGGCCGAGTCGTAGGCAAGGGCCGACTGCCCAAAACTCGGGGCCTCCGCCAGCCGTACATTACGCGGAATGACGGTGGAGAAGACCTTGTCGCCAAAATGCTCCACGAGCTGGTCGCTCACCTGCTGTGACAGGGTCATCCTCGGATCAAACATCACCCGCAGCAGGCCAATAATGCGTAGGTCGCGGTTTAGCCCGGCATGGACCCGCTTGATGGAATTCACAAGGTCGGACAGTCCCTCTAAGGCGAAGTACTCGCACTGCATGGGAATGATGACGCCATGGGCGGCACAGAGGCCATTTAAGGTCAGCAGCGACAACGAGGGGGGGCAGTCGACGAGGACCATGTCGTAGTCTTCAGACACCGACTGCAGGGCATCGCGCAGACGCAGCTCCCGCCGTTCAAGGGACACGAGTTCTACCTCCGCACCGGCAAGCTCCCGGTTGGCGGGCAAGAGATCGAAACCTGCGGGAGTGCGCAGGCGGACCTCCTGCAGCGTTGACAGACCAATCAGCAAGGGATAAATGGAGGCCCGAAGGGCGGACTTATCGATGCCGCTGCCCATGGTTGCATTGCCTTGCGGATCGAGATCCACCAACAAGGTGCGGCAGCCCTGCTCGGCCAAGGCCGCCGCGAGGTTCACCGCCGTGGTGGTCTTTCCCACCCCTCCTTTTTGGTTGGCCACACAAAACACCTGGGCATTCATGCATCCCTCCGAAGCCAGATCAGATGACGCTCTTTCTGGGGGGGGTCAGACAACGTATCGATGCGTTCAAGCACTATGGACGAGCCAAAAGATGGGTGTGTGTACATACTATTATTTGAATCCAGTCCTTCTACCTGTGAAAGGCGTCCTGCCATATAGACCCAACGGGTGCCCACCCGAGACAGATGCTCGGTGAGCGAAAGAAATCGTGGCAACGAGGCAAACGCCCGGCTGACAATCATGTCATAACTCGCCCCCCCCTGCAGTGTCTGAACCTCCACGGGATGAATCTTTACCCGGTCTTGCAGCCCCAATCGAGAGACCGCATGGCGTAGAAAAGCCACTTTTTTGGCCACTTTCTCCACCAGGTCGATCCGTACCGATGGTAAGGCCAGGGCCCAGGGCAGCGCTGGAGCCCCTGCACCCGAACCCACATCGAGCAGCGGCCCCACCGGCCCATCGACAGCGGAAAAGAGTCGGGGAACCGCAAGCAGCGAATCTACAAGATGGGTCTCAATAAGCGCTGGCATCTCGCGGACCGCCGTGAGATTGTGCGTCTGATTCCAGTGTTGAAGGCTTGCCACAAAGAGAAGGAGCCCCTCTGTCTGGGCTTCTGATAGCTGAAGACCGATAGTGCCTAGGCGATCGTCTAGGTACGGCCGAAGCGCAACCAGTTCAGGCGACACGTGACTGGGCGCCACCGGCCGATCGGACCCTTTTGAGATGAATCCAGAGAAGCGAGACAGCCGCGGGGGTGACCCCAGAGAGACGGGCTGCCTGACCGAGGGTACGCGGCCGATGCGTCAGAAGCTTCTGCCGCACCTCCACCGAAAGACCAGAGACGGCAGCATAGTCAAGGTCTGTCGGTATCTCGGTCTGCTCGTGGGCCTGTTGCTTTTGAACCTCCAGGGTCTGACGGGCGATATACCCCTCATACTTGATCTGGATCTCAGCCTGCGAGAGGACCACCGAGGATACGGCGTCTAAACCCGGCAAATGCGAGGCCAGCGCCTGCAGGTGGACTTCCGGCCGCTTCAGGAGTTCATAGACGGTCTGGGTGGCGCCTGACGCTGGCTGGTCACCGAGGCCTTGTAGGAGCCTGGGATTCACCGTCGTGGAACGCAGTTGGGCCAGGGTCCGCTCCAAGGCCTCAGACTTGGCCTCAAACATCGCCCATTGGCCGTCTGTCAGCAAGCCCATCGCCCTGCCCTGCTCGGTAAGGCGGAGATCTGCATTGTCCTCACGAAGGCTCAGGCGGTATTCTGCGCGGCTTGTAAACATGCGGTAGGGCTCTGTTACTCCCCGTGTTACCAGATCGTCCACCATGACGCCCAGATAGGCCTCATGGCGGGCGGGCACCCAGTCAGACTCGCCACGCAGCCAGCGCACCGCATTAATTCCTGCGAGAAGCCCCTGGGCGGCGGCCTCCTCGTAGCCGGTCGTGCCGTTGATCTGCCCCGCGAAAAAAAGCCCTGGAATATCGCGGGTCTGAAGACTCGTCTGCAGCCGCCTTGGGTCAAAGAAGTCATATTCAATGGCATAGCCCGGGCGAAGAATATGGGCCCGCTCCAGACCACGCATCGAATGCACAATCTCCACCTGGACATCAAAAGGCAGGCTGGTGGAGATCCCATTCGGGTAGACCTCATGGGTCGTCAGGCCCTCGGGTTCTAGGTAAATCTGATGGCTCTCCCGATCGGCAAAGCGATGCACCTTGTCTTCGATCGAGGGGCAATAACGGGGGCCAACCCCTTCGATCACCCCGGTAAACATCGGTGAGCGGTCGAGCCCCCGGCGAATGGCCGCATGGGTTGTTTCGTTGGTATAGGTCACCCCACAGGCAATCTGACGGGGGTGCATCTCGCGAGACCCCCAGAACGAAAAGACGGGCTCGGGATCGTCCCCGGGCTGGGTGTCGAGCACGGCCCAATCGATGGTGCGGCCATCTAGCCGCGGAGGTGTCCCGGTCTTGAGCCTACCCTGCGGAAGTTTCAACTCTTTTAAGCGGTCGGACAAGGCAAGGGCCGGAGGGTCTCCTGCACGCCCCGCCGCATAGTTATCTAGCCCCACATGCACACGGCCATTTAAGAACGTGCCCGCCGTCAGAACCACGGCCGTCGCCCGAAAAATCACCCCGGTCTGGGTCTTCACGCCAGAAAGCCGGCCGGCCTCCAGCAAAAGATCGTCGACCGCCTGGGCAAACAAAGACAAGTTGGGCTGGTTCTCCAGCCGGCCACGGATGGCTTGACGGTATAAAACACGATCTGCCTGGGCACGGGTCGCCCGGACGGCGGGGCCCTTCGAGGCATTAAGCGTACGGAATTGGATGCCCGCTTCATCGGTTGCGATAGCCATCGCCCCCCCAAGTGCATCGATTTCACGTACGAGGTGCCCCTTACCAATGCCCCCAATGGAAGGATTACAAGACATCTGACCCAGCGTTTCTAGGGCATGGGTGATGAGCAGGGTCTGGGCCCCCATACGGGCGGCGGCCAGGGCCGCTTCGGTGCCGGCATGGCCCCCGCCGATCACAATGACGTCAAATCTCTTCGGATACTCCACGCATCACCCTTTAACGAAACGCCCCCCGAAACAGGCACCCGATGTTTCACGTGAAACAAAAATAAGGGGGACTAGAAGACCACCACCTGCCGAAGCGCCCTTCCCGAGGCGAGGGCATCTAAGGCCCCATGCAAATCATCCAGTGCAATGGTGCGCTCGAGCAGTCGATCGACCGGCAATAGCCCGTCGCGATACAGCGCAATATACCGTGGGATGTCGCGCACGGGAACTGCAGACCCCATATAACTGCCCTTAACCGTGCGCTCCTCTGCGATGAGACTCACGGCCGGAAGCGCCCACTGCAAAGACGGGTTGGGCAGTCCCGCCGACACCATCGTGCCTCCGCGCCGACAGACCCGATAGGCCAGATCCATCGCTGCGACTGCCCCGGCCATCTCAAACGCAAACTCTACCCCACCGCCAGAGATTTCCTTCACCCGAGAAACAACATCTGGGTCAGAAGCCAAGACGACGTGGGTGGCGCCGATGGACTGGGCAAAGGCCAACTTCTCTGGCACAAGGTCAATGGCGATTCGCACATTAGCGCCCGCAGCCCGCGCTGCCATGAGCGCTGCGCAACCCACCCCCCCGAGCCCAACCACCGCCACGGCGTCACCCGCCCCGACGCCCGCGGTATTAAACACCGCACCCGCGCCGGTCAACACCGCGCAGCCGAACAAAGCCGCGATTTCCCAGGGTACGCCTACCGGAATCTTTACCGCCGAATGCTGCGAGACCGTGACCTTTTCTGCGAAGGCGGCCACCCCCATATGATGGTGTACGGGCTGGCCTCGGTGTCTTAACCGCTGATAGCCCCCCAGCAACTGCGCCGAAGCGTTAGCGGCACTCCCCGGCACGCAGAGCCCTCCCCTTCCGGTCAGGCACGGCACACAGTGCCCACAAAATGGCTTAAAGACTAAGGCAACCGGGTCACCCACCGAGAAGTCCCGCACCTCAGGCCCCAGCGCAGAGACTTCACCGGCCGCCTCATGCCCAATCACCAAGGGCACAGGCCAGGGTCGGTCTCCATTGATGGCCGAAAGATCAGAGTGACACAGACTCGCCGCCCGAACCCGCACCTGCAGTTCCCCCGGGCCAGGCGGGTCCAAATCAACAAGCTCAAAGGCCAGCGGGCGCGTCTCTACATACGGGCCCGGAACCCCCGAGGAACGTAACACCGCGGCACGCACCTGTTCTGCCATACCAAAGCCCTCCGCACGCTTACCCTCGTAACGACACGCCTTATTTCATGGTGGGCATCACAAACTCCGCACCCAACCGAATCCCCTGCGGCCAGCGCTGGGTGATCGCCTTGTAACGCGTATAGAACCGTACCCCTTCAGGCCCATGAATATGGTGATCCCCGAAGAGTGAGTCCTTCCACCCACCAAAGGAGTGGAAGGCCATAGGCACCGGAATAGGAATATTGATCCCCACCATGCCCACCTGAATCCGACGTGCGAACTCTCGGGCCGTGTCGCCATCGCGAGTAAAGAGCGACACCCCATTGGCAAAATGATGCCCATGGATGAGAGCCAGCGCCGCCTCAAAATCCGCCACCCGAACCACCGAGAGCACCGGACCAAAGATCTCTTCCTGATAGATCGACATGCTGGGACTGACCCGATCAAACAGGCAGGGGCCCATGAAAAAACCGCTCTGGGCTGAGGGCGGCTTAAACCCCCGGCCATCGACCACGAGTTCCGCACCCGCAGCCACACCAGCATCCACATAGGACAAGACCTTACGCAAGTGTGCCTCGGTGACCAACGGCCCCATCTCTGCTCCTGCCACCATGCCCGGCAAGACCCGAATCGCCTGGGCCTTTTCCTTTAAACGGGCCACCAGTGCATCGCCCACCGAGCCCACCGCTACGGCCACAGAAATCGCCATACACCGCTCACCGGCAGAGCCGTAGGCCGCACCGATTAACGCGTCGACCGCCTGATCAAGATCTGCATCTGGCATGACCACCAGATGGTTCTTCGCCCCACCAAGCGCCTGAACCCGCTTGCCCAACCGATTGGCACGCATATGTACGGCCTGTGCAATTGGGGTCGAGCCCACAAAACTCACCGCTGCCACATCCGGGTGATCAATGAGCGCCTCAACCGCTTCCTGCCCACCCTGCACCACGTTAAACACGCCATCAGGCAGACCACATTGCTTGAGGCCCTCGGCCATCAAAAGTGCGGGCGAAGGATCCCGCTCGGAGGGCTTCAACACAAAGCTATTGCCACAGGCCAGGGCCACCGGAAACATCCACATAGGCACCATGACCGGAAAATTAAAGGGCGTGATGCCCACGCAGACGCCAAGCGACTGTCGCACGCTCCAGGCATCGATGCCGCTGCCAGCCTGCTCGGTAAATTCGCCTTTTAAAAGATGCGGTATTCCACAGGCGAATTCCACCACCTCTAGGCCTCGCTGCACCTCGCCCCGGGCATCATCAAAGGTCTTGCCATGCTCCTGGGTGATCAGGCCCGCCAACACATCGTGGTGCGCCTCCACCCATTGTTTAAAGGCAAACAACACCCGCGCGCGCTTGACCGGGGGCGTATCTGCCCAGCCGGGATAGGCGCGCTGCGCCGCTGCCACCGCCTGCTGGGCATCTTGGGCAGAAGACAGGACAACCTCCCGTGCCACGGCCCCTGCCGCGGGGTTATAGACCGGCGCACGCTTCGCACCCCCCGGAACCACTGAAGACCCTTGTACCCAATTGCCCAACACCGCCGGAGGCTGCCAATTCGTTATTCCCGTTCCACTCACGATAAATTCTCCCAGGTAGCCCAAGCCATTCGGGCAATCATGAAACACAACACCAGAAGGAACACCCGCCGAACAAAGCCGCTCCCTCGATGTACCGCCATTCGCGCCCCAACCAGTGCGCCAGCCACATTACAACCCGCCATGATAAGCCCCAACCCAATCAACACATGCCCCATGGGAAGAAAAAAGAAGAGCGCCGCGGCATTTGTGACCCAATTCACCGCCTTGCTTGCGGCCGAGGCGTGCAGAAAATCGTAGCCAAAGACGCGCACAAAGAAAAAGATGAGAAACGCCCCAGTGCCTGGACCCAACGCCCCATCGTAGAAGCCCAAGACCGTCGCCCCACAGACCCCCAAAGCCAGCTGGGCGCGTAACGAACGTTGTGGCGCATGAAGGAGCCCAAACTCCTTCCGACGGAAGGTGAAGACCGCCACCACAATCAACACCACCAAGATCACCGGCTGCGACTGCTCCCGCGACACCAGACTCACCGCATGCGCCCCGAGCCAAGACGACAGCCCCGCCGCAATCATCATCGGGGCCAATACCGGCCAAGGCAGTTTCACAGAGCGCACATAACGCCAGGCCGCAATGGTGGTTCCGGCCAGAGAGGAGAGCTTGTTTGTCCCTAAGAGCACCGCGGTTGACTGCCCCGGCAGACTACCAAAGAGTGCGGGAAGCTGGATAAGCCCACCCCCACCGACGACGGCGTCCATATACCCCGCAAGAAAGGCGGCGGCGACGAGAAAGAGCCCTACACTTAACCCTATCTCATTCACGGCATTGCCCCACTTCCGTAATCGTCCAGACTGCGTCAGCCACCACGCCCATGCCCAACACCCCTCCGCTCAGGACCACGCATTCTATCGGGATCACGATGGGCGACCCGGCCGGCATTGGGCCCGAAATCTGTCTGAAAGCCTGGGCAGAACTCACAAACGGCCCGGTGTACACGCGCAGCGGTCAGCCCATCACCCTGCGGCTCTACGGGGATGGCCCACACCTTACCAAGCTCGCGCGGCAACTCGGCATTGCGATCGACCCGGCATCCGTGGTGCACTGTGCGGGCTTCGGCCCCTACCCCCGGGGGGTCGTCTCTGCAGCCGCCGGCAAGGCGGCCGCCGAAGCCATTCGGCAGGCCGCGCGCGACTGCCTAGACCATCAGTTAAACGCCATGGTGACCGCACCGATCCATAAAGAGGCGTTCAAACAGGCCGGGTTCGACTTTCCTGGTCACACCGAATTCTTGGCCCACCTCTGCGCCCAGCCAACCCCCCCCGAGGTGCGGATGCTGCTGATATCCGATGACCTCTGCGTTGTGTTGGACAGCATCCACCTCCCCCTGCGCGATGCCATCGATCGCCTGAATACCCCGCAGCTGCTCCAGACCCTCAGAGTCGCGCAGACCGCCGGCCCTCTGCTCCACACCGCATCTCCCCGCATCGCGCTGGCCGCTTTGAACCCGCACGCCTCAGACGGCGGGCTCTTCGGAGAGGAGGAGGCCCGTATTCTCGAACCGGCCGTCGCCCAGGCAAAGGCCGAAGGCATTGAGGTGACAGGCCCCCTGCCTGCCGACACGGCCTTCATGAAGGCACTCGGGGCGCACCCCGCTGCACGCTCCTTTGACCTCGTGGTCTGCCTCTACCACGATCAGGGATTGATCCCCATGAAGCTGCGCGGCATCGATGAGGGCGTAAATATCACCCTAGGGCTGCCCTTTCTGCGCACCAGCGTTGACCACGGCACAGCCTTCGATATTGCCCACCAGTTCCGCGCCTCCCCCGCCTCCCTGCTAGCGGCGATTCGCCGGGCAGCTGCAAGCCTGCCCTAACCCGTCTCTATCCCCCATTCATGACCCACCATGCCCCGCATCTTCTGAGCATTGCCGTCGGCCGCTGCCAGCCCCTACTCATTCGTGAAGACGGCCCGGGTGCGACCCGTAGCGTGGTGTCCGGCATCCGTAAGTCTCCTGTATCAAGCCTCGACAACCCGCTTCCCGTCTTCTGTGGCGCACTGGGCCTTGAGGGCGACGCACAGGCAGACCTTACCGTCCATGGCGGACGGGACAAGGCCCTCTACTGCTACCCCAGTAGTCACTATGCGTTTTGGAAGCGTGCGCTCACCGCCTCAACAACCCGCCAAGAACGGCTCGAACACTTTGGGGCGCTCGGAGAAAACCTGACGATTACCGGCCTCGACGAAACCAGTGTCTATGTCGGCGATCTCTGGAACATCGGCGAGGTCTCCGTGCAAGTCACCCTGCCGCGAGAGCCCTGCTTCAAATTCAATGCCGTGATGGGGGACCCGCAAGCAAGTAAGAAGATGGTGCTCGAAGCAGCCTGCGGCTGGTACCTGGCCGTGCTCAACCCCGGCACCCTTGCGGCCGGCCAGGGCATCACCGTGCGGCCAGGACCCCGCCAACAGACCGTCGCACAGGCCTTTCTACAGACCGTGCGGCCTCACCGGCTCTAGGCTTAAGCGGCCTGCCGTTGGGCTAATGAGGCGCTCAGACGGTCCTTGATCTGTGGCAACACCGACGGCAGTCCGTGGGCCAGTCGCGCAAAGAGCTCATCGTGGAGCTTGAACTCTTCCTGCCAGGCCACAGGATCGATCGCGGAGATCGTCTGAAACTGCTCTATCGAGAACGACAGCCCCGTCCAGTCGAGATCCTGATACCGCGGGGAGACACCAAACACGTGAGACTCCCCACCCACCTTGCCCTCAATGCGCTGAAGCATCCACTTCAATACGCGGGCATTCTCGCCAAACCCCGGCCAGACAAACCGCCCGGCCGCATCCGTGCGGAACCAATTCACGCAGAAAATCTCTGGCAGCCGGCCCCCACGGGCTCGAAGCATCTCCCCAAAGTCCAGCCAATGGTCAAAGTACTCCGCCATGTTGTATCCGCAGAAAGGCAACATGGCAAAGGGATCACGGCGCACCACGCCCTGCTGGCCAGCGGCCGCCGCGGTGGTTTCTGACCCCATCGTGGCAGCCATATAGACGCCCTCTTCCCACGACCGGGCCTCCGTCACCAAGGGCACCGTGGTGGATCGGCGGCCTCCAAAGATAAAGGCATCAATCACCACCCCCTCGGGGTCATCCCAGGCATCATCTAAGACGGGGTTTTGCGTGGCAGAAACGGTAAACCGTGCATTTGCATGGGCCGCCTTCCTGCCCTGCGTCCGTGCGATCTCTGGCGTCCAGTCTTTGCCCTGCCAATCCAGACAATGTGCTGGTGGGGTCTCCGTCATCCCCTCCCACCAGACGTCCCCATCATCGGTCAGGGCCACGTTGGTAAAGATGACATCCCGTTGTAACGAGGCCATGCAATTCTTGTTGGTCTTCTCATTGGTGCCCGGAGCGACCCCGAAGTAGCCGGCCTCCGGGTTGATTGCACGCAGCCTGCCCTGGGCATCGGGCTTGATCCAGGCGATATCGTCGCCGATCGTGGTGATCTTCCAGCCATTCTGATCCAGCCCTTCGGGCGGAATGAGCATCGCAAAATTGGTCTTCCCACAGGCCGACGGAAATGCCGCGGCCAGATGGTATTTTTTGCCCCAAGGGGCACGCACGCCAAGAATGAGCATGTGCTCTGCAAGCCAGCCGGTTCCGCCCGACGTTGCCTCGTTGCGGCCCATCGTCGAAGCAATCCGCAGGGCAAAGCATTTCTTTCCTAAGAGCGCGTTGCCTCCGTAGCCCGAGCCAAAGGACCAGATCTCCCGGGTCTTCGGGAAATGAACGATGTACTTCGTGGGATTACAAGGCCAGGCCACATCCTTCTGTCCTGACTGTAGCGGTGCGCCCACCGTGTGTACACAGGGAACAAATGCCCCATCGACTCCCAACTGGGTCATCACGGCCCGGCCCATACGCGTCATCAAACGCATATTCACCACCACATAGGGCGAATCCGAAAGCTCGACCCCGATCTGGGCAATGGGAGAGCCCAACGGGCCCATCGAAAACGGAATCACATACAGCGTGCGCCCGCGCATCGCCCCCTGAAAAAGCCCGTCAAGCGTCGCACGCATCTCTGCCGGCGCAACCCAGTTGTTGTTGGGCCCCGCCTCTAAGGGGCTGTCGGTGCAGACAAAGGTACGGTCTTCCACGCGGGCCACGTCGTTGGGGTCAGACCAGGCCAGATACGAATTCGGACGCTTCTCGGGGTTGAGCCTACGGATGGTGCCGCCCTTCTCCATCTTCGCCATCAGCCGCGCAGCCTCTTCTTCCGAGCCGTCACACCAGACAATCTCGTCAGGCTGGGTTTTTTGGGCCACCTCTTGAACCCAAGACACCAATGCCTTATGGTCCAGCGGGTAGGGAGCAGTCATTGCAATAGCGGCCATGGAGTAGATTCCCAAAAATTTAAAGTCCTGAAAGTCTAGCGCAGACGCCCCATATTGGGGCCTCGCCGGTATTCATGGCAATCCCTATGTACACG
>JBDLQX010000025.1:0-38815 GCA_039800345.1 Pseudomonadota bacterium
TTCATCAGCCTGAAAAACTTTGGCGGGGACGATGGGGTGAGCCTGTCTCAGGTGAGCAACTTTGGGCCGCTCACGGGCAACATCTACGCCCTCTACCTGTCGCTTTTGCTAACGGCACTGATCGTGCTCGGGGTGGTCATGCGGCTTGTGCGTTCACCCTTTGGGCTGGTCTTGCGGGCCACAAAAGTCAGCGAGCGCCGGGTCAATGCGGTGGGACTCAATAGCCTGCCCTACCGACTCGCCGCCTATGTCTTCTCAGCCCAGGTCTGCGCACTTGCGGGATTTTTCCTCGCCAATCTCACGGGCTTTGTCTCGCCTGACTACCTCAAGTGGTCGATCTCTGGCGAGCTCATTGTGATGGTCTTGCTGGGGGGATTGGGGACCGTGTTTGGCCCGCTCGTGGGGGCAACCGCTTTGCTGCTGATCGAAGAGTTTTTGAAGGCTCTCACCGAGCACTGGCCCCTGATTCTTGGGCCCTTGATTGTGTTGATGGTGATCTTCCTGCGTCGCGGTCTGTGGAGCCTGCTTGAGGGGCGAGAGAAGTCATGAGCGTCGTAAGCCTCTTGCAGCTCGACGGTCTGGTGAAGCGTTTTGGGGGGCTGCTGGTTACCGACCATGTGTCGCTCACCATCGATACGGGCCAGTTGCACGCGGTCATTGGCCCCAACGGGGCAGGAAAGACAACCCTGGTCAACCAGATTGTGGGCGAGCTCGCCCCCGATGAGGGCCGCATCCTTTTTTGCGGCGAAGACATCACCCACTGGCCAGTCCATGCCCGCGCCCGGGCGGGGCTGGGCCGCTCTTACCAAATCAATTCGGTCATCGGTGAGTTCACGGTGCTCGAGAATGTGCTGCTTGCTGCCCAGTCGCTGCGGGGCCATAGCTTTCGTTTTTGGCGGACTGCTGAATCGGACCATCTCTTGCGCGACCGCGCTGCCGCCACCATTGGCATGCTTGGCTTACACGATGAGGCGGGCCGGGTTGCCTCGACCCTGGCCTACGGCCAACAACGACTCATTGAGCTTGCCATGGCGTTGGTCACTGGGCCGAAACTGCTGCTGTTAGACGAGCCCATGGCGGGCCTCGGGCCATCGGAGTCAGAGGCCGTTATTGCCATTCTGCAAAAGATTCGCAAGGACTACGCTATTTTGCTCATTGAGCACGACATGCAGGCGGTCTTTTCCTTGGCCGACACCATCAGCGTGCTCGTGCAAGGACAGGTGGTTTTGCAAGACCGTCCCGAGGCCGTGCGCAACAGCGCCAAGGTGCGCGAGGCCTACCTAGGGGATGAGGAGATCACGACATGACCCCGCTGCTAGAGGTGCGCGGCGTGGCCACGGGCTACGGTCAGAGTCAGGTGCTCTTCGATATGCATCTCACCGTGGGTGAGGGCCAGTGCGTGAGCCTTCAGGGCCGCAACGGCATGGGAAAGTCCACCACCGTGAAGGCGATCATGGGGCTGCTGCCTCTCTGGCAAGGAGATATTTTCTGGCGTGGAGAGTCCATCAAAGGCCGAGCGCCGCACCAGATTGCCCAGCTCGGAATCGGGCTGTCCCCCGAAGGCCGGCAGGTGTTTCCCAATCTGAGTGTCACCGAGAACCTCATTGCTACCGCCCGCCCCGCCACAAAGGCTTCACGGGGCTGGACGGTAGACCGTGTCTTTGGTTTTTTTCCCAGCCTTGCTGCACGACGCCGAAATTTTGGTAACCAGCTCTCAGGCGGCGAACAGCAGATGCTCGCGATCTCTCGGGCGCTCATGACCAACCCCACGCTGCTTATTCTGGATGAGGCCACAGAAGGACTGTCGCCCCTGATCCGTGCGGAAATCTGGAAGGCGCTCGACACGCTAAGGGCCGAGGGCATGTCCATCCTCGTCATTGATAAAAACATTGGCCCCTTACTGCGGCTCTGCGACTGGCACACGATTGTGGAAAAAGGCCATCGCGTCTGGGAGGGAGACTCTTCGGGTCTTGCGGCCGACCAGGCCTTGCATCGCCGATATCTCGGCGCGTAGAAAAATTCATGGCCTCTGTCGTCGAACTCTTGCAGCTCAAGGGCCGCGCCGCCCTCGTTACCGGGGGATCACGGGGCCTGGGCTATCAGATGGCAGAAACCCTGGCAGAACTCGGAGCCAACCTGGTGATCACCGCGCGCAAGGAAGAGGCCCTTAGCCAGGCCGCAGAGCGTCTTGCAACGCGCTATGGGGTGCAGGTAGTGCCCCTGGTGGCAGACCTGTCAGACCCCGAGGCGGCAGAGCCGCTTGCCGAGAAGGCCTGCAGAGTCTTGGGCGGGCGCATTGATATCCTGATCAACAATGCCGGCAGCAGCTGGGTAGCCCCGGCCGAAGAGACGCCCCTGGCCGCTTGGCAGAAGATGGTCTCGATCAATCTCTCAGGCGTCTTTCTTCTCACACAGGCCGTTGCGCGCAGGGCCATGATTCCGCAGCGCTCTGGCCGGATTCTGAACATCAGCTCGATTGCCGGGCTGCGCGGCAACACCCCCTTCGACCACAAGACTGCAGGCTATAGCGCCGCAAAGGCGGGGGTCTTAGGGCTCACGCGGGCGCTTGCGATTGAATGGGCAGGCTGCGGCATTACCGTCAATGCTCTGGCGCCCGGGTTCTTCGCCTCCCCCATGACCGAGAAGGCGCTTGATCGTCTTGAACCCTTAGTCGCAGCGCGCACACCCCTGGGGCGGATTGGCGGGGAGGACGACCTGAAAGGCCCCGTAGCGCTTCTCTGCTCTGATGCCGGAAAGTACATTACGGGTCAGGTCTTGGCTGTCGATGGCGGCTACACGGCGGCCTAAGACGCGCATACCGCGGTAGCCTCGATTTCCAGACGCGCCTGGGGCTCCACAAAACCACTGACCTGCACACAGGTCATGACCGGAAAATGCCGCCCGATCTCTTCCCGATAAATAGCCCCCAAGGCCTTGAGGCTCTCGCGATACTCCTGCATATCAAGCACATACCAGGTAAGCCGCACCAGATGCTCGGGGCCAGCCTGGGCCTCTTGCAAGACACGGACAATATTCTTTAAAGCCTGCCGTGCCTGACCAAGAAAGTCTAAGGCCTCAAAGATCTGCTGGCCGTTCCAGCCGATCTGGCCTCCCAGAAAAATCATCGGGCCAGAGACTAGGATGCCATTGGAATAGCCTTTGGGTGGGGCCCAGTCGGCGGGCTCAAGGTTTTGCTTCATGGGGAATCTCGTAATCGAAAGCGTTGGAGTTTGCCAGTTTCGGTACGCGGCAGGGTCTGAACAAAGACGATCTCACGGGGATACTTGTAAGGCGCAATGTTGGCCTTCACATAGTCTTGTAGGTCTTTGGTAAGCGCCACGGGATCGTGCTCCCGATGGTCGGGCTTGACCACGACGAAGGCCTTCACCCGCATGCCGCGTTCTTCGTCGGATGCCCCCACCACACCGCACTCGGCTACCGCAGGATGGGTGAGCAACACGCTCTCTACCTCGAGCCCGGAGATGTTGTACCCCGCACTGATAATCATGTCGTCGGTGCGCGACTGGTAATAGAAGTAGCCATCGGCGTCGCGTCGAAAGGCGTCGCCCGGATAGTTCCAGCCATCTTTCACGTAGTTTGTCTGCCGGGGGTCGGCGAGATAGCGACAGCCCGTAGGGCCACGTACCCGCAGTCGGCCGATTTCGCCATCGGCCAGGGGCCTACCTTCGTCATCGACCACCTGGGCCTCGTAGCCGGGTACCACGCGGCCAATGGCCCCTGCACGCACCTCTTCGGGCGCACTCGAAATGAAGATATGAAACATCTCGGTGGCACCAATACCATCGGTCAGTTCAATACCCGTCTTATTGCGCCAGAGATCTCGAATGGCGGGGGGAAGGGCCTCTCCTGCAGAGACACAGGTGGTGAGGCTCGGCAGGCCGCCTTTGGGAATGTGCTCCACCATCTGTCGGTAAAAGGTGGGGGCCGTATAACAGGTGGTCGCACCCACCTGGGCAATCGTCTGCACCAGGGTCTCGGGCGTATAGCGGGACGCGGGGTAGTAGACCGAGGCACCCGCCCACATGGGAAAGACCAGCATGCCCCCGAGCCCAAAGGTAAAGGCCAGCGGGGGGGAGCCCACCACAAGGTCGGTAGGCCGAGGCCTGAGTACCGAGCAGGGCCAGGCCTCACAGGCGGCGGCGACATCATGGTGGGTATGCACCACCGCCTTGGGATCGCCGGTCGTGCCAGAGGTGAAGGCCAAGAGGGCAATGTCATCGCCGTCGGTGTCGGCGATAAAAAACGCGTTGGTGGCATCTGCAGTTGTGGGTCCAGCAGTCGCTTTCGTGGCGTTGACAGCCTCGGCGCGTTGAACGGCATGGGTTGCGTGTTGTCCCTTAAGCACCGTCGCGAGTAACTCTCCAAGCACCCCTGCATGCAGCGGTGCAGGTACCTCCGTAGCGGGCGTGCCAAGGGTAATGATGCGCGCAAGACTGGGGGCCTCCCCGGCCGCGAGCACCACCTCGGGTACGAGTGCCGGATGCACTACCGCCCAGGCAATTTCGGCCTTGCGTATGACCTTGCCCAGTTCCTTAGCCCGCAACAGCGGCATGGTCGCCACGGCAATAAGCCCGGCCTTTACGACTCCCAGCCAGACTAGGGCCGTCTCAGGGCTGTTGGGGGCATGAATCAACACGCGACTGCCTGAGACCAGACCCAGTGTGTGGCGTAGAAGATGCGCGATTTGATCAACACGACGAGCAGCCTGGCCATAGGAGAGGGCTGAGCCGCCCGATTCGAGGCTCTGAAAGAGCGGGGCATCCGGGCCGTGGTGGGCAATCCCCTTTTGAAAAAGAAAATCCGTGAGGTTAAAGGCCTGGGGAAACTGAAACTCGGGGTGGGCCCGCAGAATGTGTGGCTGCTGTGCTGGGGGTGGAAGTCGATCGTGGACAAACCGGTCATGCTGACGCATCACGGTCCTCCTTCAGCAGGCTGCGGCCAATAATGAGGCTCTGGACCTCACTTGCCCCCTCATAAATACGCATGGCGCGTATGTCTCTGTAAAGCGCCTCAACCTTCTGGCCCACCGTCACGCCCAGTGCGCCATGCATCTGCACCGCCCGGTCGATCACCCACTGGGCAGACTCAGTAGCACAGAGCTTGGCCATGGCTGCTTCCTGAGTCGTGTTCGTCTTCTGAACATCTTTCTGCCAGGCGGCGCGATAACTCAGAAGGGCGGCAGCATCGATACGCAGCGCCATATCGCCTAAGGCAGACTGGGTGAGCTGGAAGTCAGACAGATTCTGGCCAAACATGGGCCGATGGCAGGCGTACTGTCGCGCCTCCGCAAAGGCGCGGCGGGCCAGACCCAGCGAAGCCCCAGCGACTGAGACCCGAAAGATATCGAGGGTCTGCATGGCCAACTTAAACCCGCCATGCAGGGGCCCAACACGTTGCGCATCAGGAACGCGGCAGTCATCGAATTGCAGGCGAGCCAGAGGATGCGGAGAGATCGTATCGATACGCTCTGCAATCAGCAGACCTGGGGTGTCAGCAGCCAGATAAAAGCACGAGATACCCCGGGCGCCTGCCGCTGCATCGGTCTTGGCAAAGACCAGATAAAAATCGGCAATGCCGCCATTGGAGATCCAGGTCTTTTCCCCCGAGAGAGTCCAGTCGCTGCCCGCTGCCACGGCAGTAGTCTGCATGGCCGCCACGTCGGATCCCGCCATCGGTTCTGATAGAGCGAAGGCGGCAATCGCCTCGCCCCGGGCAACCTTGTGCAACACCTGCTTCTGCGTCTCGGTTCCTACAAGGCTTACAGGACCACTTCCCAGTCCCTGCATGGCAAAGGCAAAGTCGGCCAGGGCCGAATGAAAGGCCAGCACCTCACGGATCAAGACCAGGCAGCGGCTGTCGAGCACAGGGAAGATTCCGCCGTGCGAGGCGGGTACACAGTAGCGCAGCCACCCCGCGGATCCCAGGGCCTTCACCCAGGTGCGGCAGGCTGCATCGACATCGGTCTCATCGATCTGCTGGTGGGCCACCCAATCAGACAAGTCAGCGGCCAGCCGGCGATGTGCCTCCTCGAAGAAGGGCAGCGCAAGATGTTGGCTGGGATAGCGCATGAAGTCTCTCTGGCGTCGTAATCCGCGCAGCCCTAGTTGCCTTCAAAGACTGGACGGGCCTTCGCCACAAAGGCGTGATAAGCCCGATGAAAATCCTGGGTCTGCATCGACTCGGCCTGGGCGATGGCTTCGGCGTCAATCGCGGCGTCGATGCCCATCGCCCATTCCTCATGCAGCATGCGCTTGGTCATCGCGTGGGCCAAGCTCGGGCCCTGGGCAATGATGCGTGCCTGACTCTGGGCATGGGCAAGCACACCGTCGGCTGGCAGAAGCTGATTGAAGAATCCCCAGGCCAAGCCCTCTTCTGCAGTCATGTTACGGCCCAGATACAAGAGCTCGGCCGCCCGGGTCTGGCCAATCACCCGTGGCAACAACGCGCAAGCGCCCATATCCGCACCCGAAAGACCCACCCGCACAAACAAGAAGGCGGTCTTAGCGGCCGGCGTCGCGTACCGAAAATCGCTTGCTAAGGCGATCATGGCGCCCGCCCCGGCACAGACACCATCGATGGCCGCAATAATCGGCTGCGGGCAGGCCCGCATGGCCTTCACCAGGTCGCCCGTCATCTGGGTGAACTGCAGAAGCCCTTCTGGCGTGCGTGTGGTCAGGGGGCCAATGATCTCGTGGACATCGCCCCCGGAGCAGAAATTTCCTCCGGCGCCCGTAACTACCACCGATTTGATCTCTTGCGATCGCAGCCGCAGGCTCCAGAACCAGTTGCGTAGCGCGTCATACGACTCGAAAGTCAGTGGATTCTTTTTTTCCGGTCTATTCAAAGTGACGGTTGCCACACCATCCTGGATATCGAATACGAGCTCGTTCATGCGACCTGCCTTTCTGCATCACTAACAAGGAGCCCCGTCTTTACCTTACCCAAGAGGGTGTGCAGCTGCTGCAGTTGGGTGTCGGTGAGCGAAGAAAACGCCTCGATCACCCATTGCTCATGCTGTCGCGCCATCTTGCGAAAACTCTGCGCGCCCTTGGCGGTAAGTCGAATACGCGTGGCCCGGCGGTCGCCCTCGACGCGAACCCGCTCCACTAAGCCCTCTTGCTCCAGCTGATCAGTAATCGCCGTCACGTTCCCCCCAGTAACCATGAGCCGCCGAGAGAGTTCGTTCATCTTCAGCCCCGCAGGCGTGCGCTCAAGCTGGGCAAGAAGGTCAAATCGCGGCAGGGTGGTGGCAAAGCGTGTACGTAGCTGGCCGCGGATCTGCTGCTCAATCATCTGCTGGCAGGTGAGTAGCCGAAGCCAGAGCCGCAGAGAGGCATGATGGTCTTCACGGCCGCGGCGTTCGTAGTCATCGCGCATACGGGCTAGACCTGCCGATCTTCGGCGGCCATCTCTGCGGCCCGCTGCATGTTGCGCACGAGCTGGTCTCTTCCCGCAAGATAAGGCAGAGGCCAATGCGCATGGGGGCTACCAAGACGGGCAGCCTCGTGCAATGTCCAGGCGGGGTTGGCCAGATGCGGGCGCGCAATGGCACAGAGATCGGCACGGCCCGCCGCGATGATGCTATTGACATGGTCCGCCTCAAAGATCGCGCCCACGGCAATGGTGCGAATGCCCACCTCATTGCGAATACGGTCGGCAAAGGGTGTCTGATACATGCGGCCATAGACGGGTCGAGCCTGCCGCGTGGTCTGACCCGATGAGACATCGATGAAGTCGGCGCCAGCCTCTTTAAAGAGCCGCGCAATTACCACTGCGTCATCATCGGTGTTGCCCCCTGGCGCCCAGTCATGGGCCGAGATGCGCACACTCATCGGCATGCTGTCAGGAATTGCGGCACGGACGGCGCGAAAGACCTCCAGGGGGTAGCGACAACGATTCTCGAGGCTGCCGCCATAGTCGTCGGTGCGCAGATTGGTCAGCGGGCAGATGAACGAGGAGAGCAGATAGCCATGGGCGCAGTGCATCTCGATCCAGTCGAACCCTGCGCGCACGGCGCGCTGTGCACTGGCTACGAAGGCATCGCGCAGAGAATCCATGTCGCTGCGGGTCATGGCCTTAGGCACCTGATTCCGGGGGCCGTAGGCAATCGCGCTTGCAGACAGAAGAGGCCAGTTTCCTTCTGGCAAAGGGGCATCGACTTCCTGCCAGCCCAGTTGGGTAGACCCTTTCGGGCCACTATGACCAAGCTGAATGCCGATCTTGGCAGGCGTCTGCTGATGCACGAAGTCAACAATACGCCGGAAGGCCGCCTCCTGTTTGTCGTTCCAGAGCCCGGTGCAGCCTGGCGTAATACGCCCCTCGGGCGTGGGGGCGGTCATTTCCACAAACACCAGGCCCGCCCCCCCGAGGGCGCGCGCCCCCAGATGCACCAGATGAAAATCTTGCGGGACACCCTCAACCGCCATATAGGTGGCCATAGGCGAGACCACTGTGCGCGCAGGCAGATCGCAGCCCCGCACCTGCAGGGGCAGCAGCATGGGAGGCGGCGGTGACGACAGCGATGCTGGCGGCGCAGGCAAAGCCGGGTCTGCCGCAGTCTGCGACCCGGCGCTGCCCGCCTTCTGTGCAAGCCACGCCTCGTAGCCCGAGAGCCACGGAGCATCGCGCAGCCGAAGGTTCTCGTGACTGATGCGCTGCGATCGGGTCATGAGAGAGTAGGCAAATTGCTCAATCTCCATTCCTGTGTACCGCGAGACATTTTCAAACCACTCGGTGGAATTGCGGGCCGCATTCTGAATCTTTAAGACCTCGACCGAACGCGTGGCCTGGTAGCGCGCGAGTGCCTCCGAGAGGCTATGGGCCTGTGCCAATGCGCGGTCAAGTTCAATGGCGTCTTCTAGGGCGAGCTTAGTACCAGATCCGATCGAGAAATGGGCGGTATGGGCGGCATCGCCCATGAGCACGAGCGGCACCTGGCGCCCTGCCACCGCAATGGTGTGCAGCCAGGTCTTGCAGATGACTCGCGGAAACTGAATCCAGAAGGCAGAGCCACGCAGATGGCGGGCATTGGATAAAAGTGAACGCCCATCGAGGTACTTGGCAAAGAGCTTCTCGCAAAAGGCAATCGACCCCTCTTGGTCCATCTGGTCTAGCCCATGGGCCCGCCAGACAGACTCGGGCGTCTCCACAATAAAGGTGGAAAGCCCCGGCTCGAACCGATAGGCATGGGCCTGAAACCAGCCATGCTCGGTCTCTTCAAAGGCAAAGGTGAATGCTTCGAAAGTCTTGGTAGTGCCAAGCCAGACAAACCGGCACTTACGCGTGTCGATATCGGGCTGAAAGATGTCGCTATACCGACTTCGGATGCGGCTATTGAGACCATCGCTGGCGATGACCAGATCGGGCTGATACTGGGCAATGGCTCCGTGGTCGTCGTCGACCTCGCTACCAAAAACCAGATCGACACCGGCGACACGACAATGGTCCTGCAAAATATTGAGCAGGCGCTTGCGCCCAATACCGCAGAAGCCATGGCCCGTGGAGCGGACCGAGCGTCCTTTGAAGAAGACCTCGATGTCGTCCCAGTGGTTGAAAGACTGAAGAATTTCTTCGGCAGACGCCGCCTCTGCTGCCCTGAGGTTTTGAAGCGTCTGGTCTGAAAAAACCACGCCCCAGCCAAAGGTGTCGTTGGGCTGATTGCGCTCAAGCACCGTTACCGACAACTGCGGATCGCGCTTTTTGAGCAGCAAGGCCGCATAAAGGCCCGCTGGCCCCCCACCAATCGAGAGCACCCGCCCAACACGGCCCCGGCCCCGCACTGCAGTATCAGGTTGGTCTGCGCTGGTACCCTGCATTTCGTGAGAGGCTATGCGCATGTTCATAACTCTAATTCTTCAAGCTTGAAGTATTGAAACCTATTCTGATTTACCCTAGGCACTGGTTGGGCCGCCTCAGACTATTCTTGCAGTCAGCAACACGCTTGCACCGCGCACGTTTTTTTCTTCTTAAGGAACTGGGGTCACCATGAGACTTGAATCGGCCTACAACAACCGCCTGGCAGTGCCTAGTTATGTCGACTACCTTGCCCGATGGAAGAAGCTGAGTGAAGAGGTCGCCCAGAGGCCAGACATGCGGTTCTCTCAACACGCCAGCCTTTCGCCGGCCACTTTCGCGCCACAAGAGGTATCACTGGCGCTAACGCCGCAGCAATGGGGCTCCGACCGCTGTCATGTCACCCACTTCAAGGCTCTGGGGACCTCACCACGACCCCTGCTGGTCTACATCCATGGCGGCTACTGGCGGGCCATGGGGCCTGAGTATTTTTATTTTCTTGCCCCCCTGTGGAACTCCCATGGCGTAGATCTCGCGCTAATTGGATACGACATCGATAACAGTGTGGGCGTTGACCAGATTGCCGCGCAATGTCGTGCAGGGCTACGCTGGCTTTACTCGAATGCCGATCGCCTTGGTGTCGACCCGCAGCGCATCGTTGTCTCGGGCCATTCCGCTGGGGGACATCTGGCGGCCATGGCGGCGTCAGAGGAGACACCACAGAATGCGGCCGCTCCGACCTCGGCCTTGGCAAGGCCTTTTTCTGTAGATGGATCTGCGGGGGCCGAGGAGCCGTTAGCATCGCTTTCATGGCTTGCAGGCTGTGTCTGTCTCTCGGGCGTCTTTAACCTCGCACCCCTTGTCGAGACCTCGATGCAAGAGGGCTTAAGGCTTACCGATGCAGTCATTGCCCGGGCATCGCCCGTTCATCGTCGACCCCATCCTGAAATTCTGAGAGATCAGCGACTCGCCTTGTTTTTCGGCCGAGAGGAAATAGCCGGCTTTCACGAGCAACACGCCGCACTGATTAAGGCCTGGAAGTTAGAGGGGCGGGCCGTGACCGAGGCCCTTGCGGGCATACACCACTTCAGTATTGTCGATACCCTGGTAGAGCCAGAATCAAAGGTCTTTCAGACCATCACGCGGATGCTGGAGGTAGATCGTTAGAAGAGTGCGGATAGGGCCGCACCCGGAGAGTCTGCCCGCATAAAGGCCTCGCCCACCAGGAAAGTGTCTACGCCCGCCTCGCGCATGCGCATGACATCGGCCTTCGCGAGGATGCCGCTTTCGGTTACCAGAATACGGTCGGCCGGCAGGCGAGGCAAGAGATCAAGCGTGGTCTCCAGCCGTGTCTCGAAAGTGCGCAGGTTGCGGTTGTTCACGCCCAGCAGGGGTGATCGGCAATAGGCCAGCGCGCGATCAAACTCTTCTGCATCATGGACCTCAACAAGAACGTCCATACCCGCCTCTACCGCCGCCGACTCGAGTGTGCAGAGTTGATCGTTGGAGAGTGCTGCGACGATGAGTAAAATGCAGTCGGCGCCCCAGGCACGGGCCTGCAATACCTGATAGGGGTCAATCATGAAGTCTTTGCGCAGCACCGGAAGGCTGCAGGCGGCGCGGGCCTCGATGAGATGCTGCGGGTCGCCCTGGAAAAACTCGACATCGGTAAGTACCGAGAGACATGCGGCGCCATGGGCGGCATAGTCTCTCGCGATCTCGGCCGGCACAAACGGGTCGCGTAGCAGGCCCTTGCTGGGGCTGGCGCGCTTCACCTCTGATATCACCGCCGGCTTGTGGGCGGCACGCTTATTACGAATCGCCTGCAAAAAACCGCGCGGTGCCTGATCAACGGCTTGAGACTGAATTTGTGCGACTAGCCCGGCTTCGGAGAGAGCAGCCCGGGCCGTCGCCACCTCTCGGGCCTTGACCTGCAGAATACGTTGGAGAATATCGGCCATCGGCTGGTAATGGTTCGCTTCTAGAGACAGGGCGTGAGGTTAGGGCGAGGAGAGGCGCAGTATCGTAGTTCTAAGGGGGTCACTATCCAGCTTCTAGGGCTCGTGTGGTCTCTACGAACTCGTCGAACTTTTTCTGGGCTTCACCGCTGGCAATGGTGACCATGGCCTTGTCGACCGCCTCCTGCCAATTCTTTGCCACGTTAGAGGCAAGCAATGCCCCGGCCGCATTAAAGGCCACGATATCGCGGACCGGGCCCATGTCATTAGACAAGGCAATCCGCATCTTTTCGGCCGACTGGGTCAGACCATCGGAGTGCAAGGCGTCACGGACCTCATGCAGGGTGTAGCTGGGAAAGCCAAATTGTTGGGCGGTGACCGAATACTGCTGGATGTGGGCAAACTGGAGTTCTGCCACGCGGGTGTCGCCTACGATGCTTAGTTCATCCAAGCCCATATCGGCATGCACGATGAGGACATGGTCAGAGCCCAGCTTGCGCAAGACTTCGGCCTGAATCGCCACGAGATCGGGATGAAAGACCCCCATGAGCTGGCAGGGCGCATTGGCGGGGTTGGTAAGCGGCCCGAGAATATTAAACATGGTGCGTACGCCAAGCTCTTTACGCACCGGCGCAATATGCTTCATGGCCGTGTGGTGGTCCGGGGCGAACATGAATCCGATGCCGCAGCGGCGAATCGACTCGGCCACCTTTTCGGGCGGCAGGTGAATGTTGACGCCGAGATGCTCGAGAAGGTCTGCGCTGCCCGACTTCGACGATACCGAGCGGCCCCCGTGCTTGGCCACCGGAGCGCCTGCGGCGGCCGCAACAAACATGGCGGTGGTGGAAATGTTAAAGCTGTGGGCGTTGTCTCCCCCCGTGCCACACATATCCACGAGGTTGGCAATGTTGGTCTTCACCTGGGTGGCAAATTCGCGCATCACCTGGGCAGCGGCAGCGAGCTCGGTGGTGGTCTCGACCTTCACCCGCAGCGCAGCCAAGAGCGCGGCCATCTGCACCGTCGATACCGCCCCCGACATCATCTGCCGCATGATGTCGAGCATCTCTTCGTGGGTAAGGTCTTGCCGGTCGATGCACCGGTTTAAGGCCTGCGGAATAGAAAACCCCATAGCTCCTCCAAACTCCTCTAAAACGCGCACGAGCCGCACTGGGCTTGTACTCGGCGCTTACGCAGCTACCGGGCCTCTGAAGACGCCGTCGCCATTACCTGATCTAAAAAATTCTGCAATAAGGCATGGCCCTGTTCAGACAAGACTGACTCCGGATGGAACTGTACCCCGTGCACCGGCAGTCGCCTGTGGGCCAGGCCCATAATCTCGCCGTCGTCGGTCCAGGCCGTTACCCTAAGGTCTTCGGGCAGGCCCTCACGAGATACCGCAAGCGAATGGTACCGCGTGACCGTAAGCGGGTTGTTTAGCGCCGCAAAGACGCTCTCACCTTGATGGGTGACCAATGAGGTCTTACCGTGCATGAGGGTCTTGGCCCGCACCACCTGTCCGCCAAAGGCGGCCCCAATCGACTGATGGCCCAGACAGACCCCCAGAAGCGGCAGTGGGCGCGCCATGGCGGCGACCGCCTGGATAAGCCCCACGGATATTCCCGCTTCTGCCGGGCTACATGGCCCGGGGGAAATGACAATGGCCTGCGGCTGGAGCGCCAACGCCTCTTCTACCGATACCTCGTCATTACGGACGGTGACAACGTCTGCGCCGAGTTCTCCAAAGTACTGCACCAGGTTGTAGGTGAAGGAGTCGTAGTTGTCGATCATGAGGAGCATGGTGGGTCTACCCTATGGGGTCCCGCTCAGGCTGGTTTCGATGTGCAGGATTTCCAGTTCTGGCTGGGAGCGTATGACGGCATCGTTGGTCACGAACAAGCGGCAACCGGACTGCCGGGCCGCGGCAAGATGCACGGCATCGGGCAGACGCACCGGCAGCCGTGCGCGTAGGCTCGCAGCGGATTCCCAAATGGCCTGCGTGATCGGCACCAGCATGAAGGGCTGCCGGTCAACGAGCATCTGCTTATAGAGCAACACCTGTTGCGCCAGCTGCTCTCGCAACGGCCTGACCAGCACTTCAGCGATTGTGATTTCGCCGGTCACGCCGGTGATGTCACCCGCGGCGACGGCATTCATCAACGGCTCCAGCACCGGGCGATAGCGCTCTACCCCTTCGACGACATAAACGAAGCAATTAGTATCGAAATAGACCCGCCCTCCCCTGTGACGAGACAAAACCTCGTCAATCATGCAGGACGTTCCCATTCGTCGCGGAGTGCCTGAATATGCTGGTCAATCTCCTTCGCCCCCGTGGCGCTCGCACCGCGCCCGACTCCCCAGAAATGCATGGGATGTTGTTGATTAGGCCGCGTCGCCCGTTGTGGGCAGACAACGAAGGCATCACCCACGATACGAATATCGAGCAGTTCGTCTGGTTGCAGCCCAAGCTGGCGTGCGACTTCGGTGGGAACAGTCATTTGCGATTTTTCACGTAATCGGGTTGTGGCCATGGCTACCCCGGAGGAGTTGGAAAGTTCTACTAAAGTTAGAATTTACGCCAACAACCATTGGGGCGCAACGACCCTCTAAGGCTCCAACCCCCGCTCGGCAATCTCGGCAGCCCGAATTACTGCGCGCGCCTTGTTCTCAGTTTCTTGCCACTCACTCTCGGGCACCGAGTCGGCCACCACGCCCGCCCCCGCAGCCACGTAGAGCATCTCGTCTTTGAGCACCCCCGTGCGAATCGCAATGGCCAGGTCCATTTCGCCACTAAACGAGAGGTAGCCACAGGCCCCGCCATAGAGCCCGCGACGCACGGGTTCGAGTTCGTCGATGATTTCCATCGCGCGTATCTTGGGGGCACCGCTTAACGTCCCTGCAGGAAAGCTCGCCCGCAGCACATCCATAGCGGTGAGTTCTGGTTTGAGAAGCCCCTCGACATCGCTGACCAGATGCATGACATGGGAGTACCGCTCCACCACCATCTGTTCATTGACCTTTACCGAACCAATCTCGGCGATGCGGCCCACATCGTTGCGGGCGAGGTCGATAAGCATCACATGTTCGGCGCGCTCCTTCGGGTCGGCCTTGAGTTCCTCTTCTAGCCTGAGGTCGTCCTCGCGGGTCTTGCCTCGGGGCCGCGTGCCGGCAATCGGACGAATCGTGACCCGGGTCTGTGTCGGCGCGCCTGGCGAGGAGAGTCGGTCTTGCCTCACCAGAATTTCCGGCGAGGCACCCACAATCTGAAAATCGCCCATGTCGTAGAAGTACATATAGGGCGAAGGATTCAAGGCACGCAAGGCGCGGTAGAGCGTAAGCGGTGAGCCCTTGTACTGCCTGGCTAGGAACTGGGCAAGGACCACCTGCATGACATCGCCCGCCCCAATGTATGCCTTGGCCTGATCCACGGCGTGCAGAAAGTCCTTCTTCGTAAAGTCGCGGGTGGTGGGGCCCTCGGAGAAGAGCTCCGGCTCGGGCGGTTCAAAAGGCGCCTTCAGTTTGGCCACGATCTCCTCTAACCGCCATTGGGCGGCATCATAGGCCCGACGCAGATGCTCTTGAGAAAACGGCCCCGCCTCGGCATAGACCCAGACCGACAACCGACCCGCAAGGTTGTCAAAGACGGCGAGCTCTTCGGTCAGCAGCAACAAAACATCGGGCACCCCCATAGGGTCCGGTCGTGCCTTGGCCTGCGGCCGATTCAGCCGCGGCTCGATATACCGAATGGTGTCGTAGCCAAAATACCCCGCAAGCCCGCCTGCAAAGCGCGGCAGCCCCGGCACGGGTGCGGCCCGAAACTCTGCGAGGTAACGCTCGACAAAAGAGAGCGGGTCTTCTTCGACACACAACTGCTCCACAAGCGGCTCCTGGGCGGTCTTCGCCGACAAGACACGCACCGTGGTGTCCCGCGCTTCGATGCGTGTACGGGCAGGAAGGCCAATAAACGAGTAACGCCCAAACCGCTCACCGCCGACCACCGACTCCAAGAGAAAGCTATTGGCCGATCCCGCAAGCTTCAGGTAGGCCGACAATGGCGTGTCGAGGTCGGCATTGAGGCTACGGTTGAGGGCAATGCGGTTGTAGCCCTGTGCAGCCAGGGCAGAGAATTCGTCAAAGGTCACGCAGGCTGTCCGAAAACTTCTTGAAAATGGTGGTGTAGCCCTTGCCATCGGCATCGGGCGCACCGAATACGGCAGAGCCCGCCACAAAGGTGTCTGCACCAGCGGCGGCGGCGGCGGCAATGTTGTCGGTCTTAATACCACCATCGACCTCAAGCCGAATCGGCTGTCCGCCCCGAGCGATATGGGCATCTATCTTCTGGCGCACGACCCGCACCTTCTCAATCGTGCTTGGAATAAAGGCCTGACCGCCGAACCCGGGGTTCACGCTCATGAGTAAGACCATATCAATCTTTTCCATCACCCAGTCCAGATAGTCCAAAGACGTGGCTGGGTTAAAGACCAGACCCGACTTACAGCCCGCATCTTTTACCAGCTGCAGACTGCGGTCAATATGCTGTGTGGCCTCCGGGTGAAAGGTAATGTAGTCGGCGCCAGCCTTGGCAAAATCGCTAATCAGAGCGTCTACCGGGGACACCATCAGGTGCACATCGATCGGAATCTTCACATGGGGCCGAATCGCCTTGCAGACCAGAGGCCCCACCGTAAGATTCGGCACATAGTGGTTGTCCATCACATCGAAATGAATGAAGCCCGCCCCGGCCGCTTCCAAAGCACGCACCTCTTCTCCCAGGCGGGCAAAGTCTGCCGATAAGATACTGGGGGCGATGCAGTACGGCTGCTTGTTCATGGTTGTTCTCCGGGATGCTACTTTTTACCACGCATGGTCCAATAGACCATTCCCAACAACAGCGCCAGGGCAATACCCGCCTCAAGAAAGATCAGCCACATGGTTTCTCGTCTGTCCTCTTCCAGTCGTTGGTTTTCTCGTCACCGCCTTAGGCCAGTATTGGTACCGGCGGCCGTTTTCGTGCTTTTTATACAAGGCTGTAGCTTAACCCCGATTCGTGACACACCCGCCCCCATTACGGGGCCCGGGCAGGCAGCTGAGAGCGCAGCGCAGGTGACCACCCCTGCTCCGAGTCCTGCCGTAAGCAGCAGGCCGGAAGCGCAGGCGGCGGCACCGCTCCAAGAGGCACCGGCGGGCCAGATTGCACGCCTCGGGACCTCCCAGGGAAGGCTCACCCCGATCTCTTTTGGCGAACTGGCTGGATGGGCTGAAGACACGCTTACCGAGGCCTGGCCCGCCTGGCTGCGGAACTGCCAGGCGATGGCGCGTAAGGGGGAGCCCTTTGTGCGTCTATGCCGACAGGCGCAACAGGTGTCGCCTGTGACCGTGCAGTCGGTGCGACGATTCTTTGAAGAAGAGTTTGTTCCCCACCGCCTCACAGAGATGAGCCCCAGCGCGGATAAGGCACTGAAGACCAATACGATTACGGGCTACTACGAGCCGCTCGTGAGGGGCGCGCGTACGCCCTCAGGGCCCTATCAGGTGCCGCTCTACCGGCCGCCCCCCGATCTGGTAACAGTCTCGTTAGGACACCAGTATCCAGAGCTGCGCAGCCTGCGTCTGCGGGGGCGCGTCGTAAAGACCCCTCAGGGCGATCAGTTGCTGCCCTACCCCACGCGGGCTGAGATCGATAAAGGTGGACTGCTCAAGGGCCAAGAGATCGCCTGGCTTGAAGACCCGATCGAGGCTTTCTTTCTGCAGGTTCAGGGCTCGGGAAAGGTCATCCTTGAAGACGGACAGATTATGCGGCTGGGCTATGCCAACCAGAATGGCCACCCCTATAAGTCGATCGGCCGCTGGCTCGTGGAACAGGGCGAACTTACGCTGGGGCAGGCCAGCATGCAGGGTATTAAAAGCTGGGTGGCTGCCAACCCCCACCGCCGCCAAGAGTTGTTGCATCAGAACCCGAGTATGGTCTTCTTCCGAGAACTTCCCGCGGGTCAGGACCCCACGGAGGGCCCGATCGGCTCGCTGGGCGTACCACTGACCTCAGGCCGCTCGATCGCGGTTGATCCGCAGTTTGTCGCCCTAGGGCTTCCGGTGTTTTTGCGCACAGAGCTTCCCTTAGCCACGGGACAGATGGGGGCAGGATCCAGCGCACGGGGCCCGGCTTCTCCGCGCAGCCAGCCGGTGGGACGGCTCGTCATCGCGCAAGACACCGGCTCTGCCATCGTGGGCATTCACCGTGGAGACTTTTACTTTGGATCAGGGCCGGAGGCCGGTGAGTTGGCCGGCCGGATGCGCTACCCAGGCGAAATGGTGGTACTCGTACCGAAGGGGTTGCAGTACTCGCAGTGAACTTAGGGCTTTGCGACCAGGGCCTCGAGGGCGCGTCTGAGTTGATCAATTTCTTGCTGGGCCTCGGCCGGAAGGCTGCTTACCTGCCGCTCCAGATCGTTGAGCAGAGGACCGAGTGTGGGGTCCGCCAGGTTTGTCGTTCGCGTAGCACCGCCGAGGCCTGCTACCTGGGCCGCCTGGGCTGAGGCCATGGCGCCAGCAAAGCCTGCACCTCCCGCTAACGCTTGAGACCCACTGGCCTGACCCGCGGCGAAGCCACTCTCACCTGCCACGTTTCTATGACCCCGCGGTGTCGCGCGCGCCTCGGTACCCATTGATGTGGCATCACCGTCGTCATCCTCGCGCATCCGAAGGGCTGCAATGCGCGCGGCTTTTCTCTGGCGAATAAAGAAATCGATCGCTGTGGCCGATAACCATAAGGCGCTGACGCAGATCCAGGCGGCCATTACGGTAAGGCTGCCCATCTGCTCGGCCTGAGTGATAGCCCAGAATTGCTGCGCAAGTGAGGGCCAGTCGAAGGACCCGAGCCATTGCATACCCCCTGGGGGGACGGACGCACGTTCTCCTAGCGCGACCAGCAGCGCGACGAGATTGACCAATAAAAGAATGACATTCACCATTTGACCGAATACAGTAGCACCAAATCGCATTAAAACCCGCATCAAGAGCCGAATTAGGACGCATAGGGCGCCACACGCATGGACAATCAGTTTGAGCTCCCCAAAGAAGGGGTGCGCATCTACAACCCCGATTCCGGATGGCAGACCGGGCCGGCATCTCCTATCGCCACATCGCCAACCAACCCCGCTGGTGAAAACGAGCACAGCCACGACGAGCACGACAACCACGACGACGCGCTAGACGAGGGCCACAACATCTCGGAGGACAACGCTCGGTGGGTTACACCTTCAGGGGCACAGAGCGCCGCGGCTGCCCCTTCCCAGTTCGCCCCCGACCAAGCCGAGGCTGGCGCGGCTGGCTCACAGGAGGTGGCACCACCAGTGATGCCTATCCCCGTAACAGGCACCGGATTTCGGTCTCGACGCGCCACCAATGGCGACCGTGTCTATACCGCCAGGGCAGAGCCGTTTGTCTCGGGGACTTCGGCCCAGACCGTAAAGCCCTACCCCCGGCCCATGGCCTCCGCACAAGACGCCGCGGCGCCGCACGAGGAAGGCAGCAGTGCGCCCCTCGTACCTCAGACCCAGGCGGCCGCCCTTGCGCGCGTCGGCGATTCGCTCGATAGCCTATTTACAGTCATCCAGCGGGCGACCGTGCACCAGGTGGTAGACGGCAACGCGCCAAGCTGGCGGGATGTGGCAAACATTAGCCGCCACCTCGAAGACCGCCTCAATACCCGGCAACATCTCCTTAAGGAACTACATTCGGTGGATCAGGAGATTCGGGAAACCCGGCAGGACCTGCTACTCACGCTCAACGCCTTGAGCGAATATGAACAGCAGAACCTACAGGCGGCATCGATGCGGGCCAGCATTAGCGCCGTGGCGGCTAAGGTGATTGCCAAGCGATTTGCAGAGTCTGGTGGGGAGTGACGGGGGCAACAAGGTAACAACCACCGCATAGAAACGAAGCGGTTACGAGCTCGCCCCGCTCGGCTTTGCCCCGGCAACACTCACCGCAAAGATCTTCGGCACCAAGGCCAGAGGCGGCTTGCGAGGGATAGGGTCCTGGGGCTGGGATACGAGGGCGGCGGTATCTCCATTCGATACCGCTGCCGCAGCCACCGACTTCTGATGTTCCTTGATCTGCTGCAACCAAGGGCGATGGTCCTGTCGGGTCTTTGATGGACTCGGCACGGCGGTCGGAACACCTGCACGCACCACCGTCTTTTCTGGGCTGGCATTTTCTTCCGCTGCCGCCATTTCCATGCGATAGCGCAAGAGGCTATGCAGAAATGGGTTCTGCTTTTCGTGTTGATGCTGTCGTGCTCCCTGCTTACTTAAATGCAGCTCAATGCTCTGGTCCATGGCGCGACAGAAGGCCATAAACGAGGTGGAGAGCCGGTTATTACGGTGACCAATCAGAAAATAATTTCCAAAGGCCCGCCGCGCATCGATGGAGTCAAGAATTGGAGGGGTAAGGACAAACGAGAAGGGAAACCGCTCTGAGGTACGGTGCACGGCCCCGTTCTGATCTGACCGCACCCGGCTCGGCGCGAGAACTAAGGTTGGGTGGTAGCGCTTCGACTCAAACACCCACTGATGCCGCTTCGCAAATTCAATGGTCGTGATAAGTTCCACCTCCGAAATTGCCGAGGGTAGAACCACAAGGTCGAACTCGAAGAAGATCTCGCTGTCGAGAAAATCGTTCCAGGTGAGGTCGGCGACAACGATATCGGTGTCTGCCTCAAGTTGGCGCAAGACCCTCCGGATCTCGATCACCGCCCGATTCACCCCACCCGTGCGCGGCACCTCAAACGGCATGACCCGAATAGCATCCGGGGCGTCTTTGTCTTGCACCTGTTGCACCCAACGCGTGGCGGAGGCCTGGCTATCGAAGTCTAAGAGGGTGGTCTTTTTGCCGCGAACCGAGGTGAAATACCGGCACAGGTTCGCGGTGATGGTGCTCTTGCCCACCCCGCCCTTCTGGTTGGTAATAAGAATTCGGATCATGTTCGGCCTGTCGTCTGGTTGCCCGTGTCAACAACCAAGGCAACTTTTGTTCCAATTCTGAATCACATCTGGAGAGTCGACCTGATGCCCGCAAACTATAGGGGCTGACCATGGTTTTGTAAAAGACGGGGGCGCACTGAGCTCTCGGTGCGGAGAAAGCGCTGTAAAAAGAAGGGCTATAATAAAAGTCTTGGCCAAGTAGCTCAGTCGGTAGAGCAGAGGACTGAAAATCCTTGTGTCGGTGGTTCGATTCCGCCCTTGGCCACCATCTCTTGATCCGGCTACCCGCCCGGACTCATAATCCCCGGCATGACACGCCTGCCCATCGAACACTCAAAACTTGCCACTTTTTGCGAAGTTAACGGCATTCGAAAGATGTCTTTATTCGGCTCGCAGCTGCATGGAACCGCGAGGCCAGATAGCGATATTGATCTGCTGGTGGAGTTTTATCCGGATCGAATTCCTGGGCTTTTCAAAATTGCCGAGATGGAATTTGAGCTCTCAGACATGCTGGGCGGAAAGAAAGTGGACCTAAGAACTCCAGAAGACCTATCTCGTTACTTCCGGCAAACGGTCATTCAAGAAGCGGCAGAGCAGTATGCCCAATGAAAATGATGCACGGCTCAAACATATTCTTGATGCTGCCAACGAAATAGAACTGTTTCTCTCCAAGAAGACCGAAGAGCAGTTTCGCGGTGATCGCCTGCTTTTGCTCGCTGTTCAGAAACTCATTGAGATGATTGGCGAGGCGGCCAATCAGCTAAGCGATTCCGTCAAACAGCAACACCCCCAAATTAAATGGCGAGCTGCTGTGTCAACAAGAAACCGTCTTTCGCACGGCTATTTCGATATTGATGCGGGTGTCATCTGGTCGACCGCAACCCAAGATGTTCCCCTTTTTGCCGCGCAGATTCGTTCTGTGATGGAAGCCCGAGACCGGTCTGGCAGAGCAGAGGACTGAAAATCCTTGTGTCGGTGGTTCGATTCCGGCCTTGGCCACCACTCCCCTCTTAATCCCCCACACTGTCATTCGCGCTGCATGTCCCGTACTCGCGGCTTCGAGAAATAGCAGTGCCTGGGTAAACAGGCTGTTGATTAATCTTTATTCACAATATCCGGTGTGATGGCATCCACGGTGTTCACGATGGTTTTGCCTGTATAGATCACGGCCGCGCCAGTCACGTCAACAATCGCCACAGCGGTCGCACACCCCTGTAGCAAGACCACCATTCCAAAAATTCCTATCACCGTATGTAATGAGCGCATACACATCCCTGTTGTATTCTTCACCGTAAGACGACCCTGAAGTCAGTCTACAAGACTTTTGCCCCGCGCCTCCCACAAAAAACATCACACCCCTCATGACGCACACCACCATCCGTAAGGGCCTTCGGGCGCACCACGTGTTCTTCGCGGCATTGACTGCGCTATTTCTCTCTCCAGCCCGTGGTGTCACCATTGACCAGGTGGGTATCCTCGCCGGCCAGAGCCGCCACGCCGACATGACCGCTGTGGTGCTCACCCAAAACACCGACTGGGCCTGGCTCTCCTCCCCGCGGGGCCGGCTGCATGTCTATTGGCAGGCAGACCTCTCGGGCTGGCGGGGCAAGGGCGCCGGGGGAAAGCATCTCACCGGCATCGGCCTTGCGCCCGTGTTTCGCTATACCTGGGCCACCGAAGGTGCGGTGCGCCCCTATGTGGAGGGCGCCATTGGGGCCCACTACTTTTCCGGGGTGCGTCTCTCCAATGCCAAGCGCATGGGTACGCGGTTTGAATTCGGCGACCATCTGGGCTTTGGTCTGGCCGTAGGCGAGAAGCCCGGCCTCGACATCGCCTATCGATTTCAGCATTTCTCCAACGCCAGCATCAGCAACTACAACGAAGGCGTCGACTTTCACCAGGTGCAACTCCGGCTGGCTTTTTAAAAACCATGCAACCCTCCGACCTTCGCAACAAGACACTGTCAGCAGCCAATAAGGCTGGCATTAACAGACCCTTTTTCAGCCGACTGCGCCGCGGTATTTTTCGCGCGCTGGGGGCTGCAGGTCTCTTTATGGCTCCGTTCAGCCTGCCGCTGGCCGCGGCCAGCGCTGCTGAAAAAGCGGCCCCTTCTACGGACCAGTATTTTTTAACTGCGAGCCCTTACTCGTACCACTTCAGCCACAACCCAGAGCACCGCGACGTTTTTCTGCTGGGCATTGAGCGGGTACGTCATGGAAAAGAGGTCGCGGGTATTGCCTTCTTTAGCAACTCCTTTGGTCAGCCCTCCGTCTTCCTGTACCCCTGGGGAGGCATTTACCCGGGCGTTATTCGGCAGGCGCCGCAGTGGTACTTTAAGTGGGCGGCAGGGCTTCTCTATGGCTACAAAGAGCCCTATGAAGACAAGGTGCCCTTAAACAGCAACGGCTTTTCTCCTGGGCTGATTCTGGCCATAGGCCGACCGATCACCGAGAACATCAACTTGCAGGCCAATCTTCTTGGGAACTCCGGGCTCATGATTCAGGCCAGCTTTCGGATACGCTAGACGACCGCTGAGACCCCGCCCCTTTCCCCACGCTCGGGGGTTCTCTGGGGGCGAAAAACCGCCGCATCTGAATAAAACGTGGGATCGTGGTTGGCCGGATCCCACCCGGGAATGCCCATCACCGGGAGATGTAGGAAGACTGCGGGGTCTGTCAGCGCCTGCAGATGGGGAACAAGCGCCCGGTCTATGGCGGCGCGATGCTGCTGGTTGGTGTCACCCCCTTCGGGGCGCGCCAGCACAATCAGATGGGCGGTAATTGCCTTAAAGGGCGCTGCAAGTTTTTCTAGCAGCGCATGGCCAAAGAGATGTACCTGCCAGTCTTGCTGCCAGTACCCGCGGCGGGTTAAGAAGATTTCCTGCCATTCGTGCCGCGCAAAATACTGGCGAATCGCGGCCGCCTCTCCGGGAGGCAACACCAAGACGGCAAGGTTTTCATCCCAGATCGTTAGGGCGTCTCGCTGTCGGCCGCGGCCTTGGCTGGCCGCCCCTCTGCCCATTGCCGCTACCTGCTGTCGATTAAGCCAGGCCTTAGTCTCTGGAAAGGTGAGCCAGACCAAGGCGTTGTAACGGTCATGCAGATTGTCGCGTGTCGGAATCTCTCCGGTCTGGGCAATACCGCGCTCATAATCCGCCGCCGTGAAAGCGCTCGTCTGGGGAACAAAACGCACTGGCTGCCCATGGCCTGTGCACTGTCGCTGCATAGCCGCGCGCTGGTTGGCGCATTCGAGAAAGTCTAAGATCGGTAGCTCTGCCACCGACGAGGCAAGGGCGGGGTCGAAGCCCGCCAGCCAGGGGCGGTCTGGCCAGCGACAGATAAATGTCATCAGGGGCGCGTAAGCCAATGCACCGCGCGTGCCGCCGCCACCATGCCCATCGATGCGGTGACCATCACGAGCGACCCATATCCGGCACAGGCCAATGCACTTCCTGCGCGCTGAGGGGGCTGATCAGAGTCACCGCGTTCATCGGCGATAGGCCGCTGAACGGACTCTGGGCTATAGACCACCGGCACAGACAATCGGCCATCGCGGGGAAGTCCATGGCTGCGGCGTAGCCCATAGCGCAATTTCGCCAGAAGCGGGTCGTGGCTCGTCTCCGCCAGATCGGCATGCGCCACGCGACTCGGATCACGCTTACCCCCGGCCGCCCCGCAGACAATAAGTTGCCGAGTCCTGTGCTTGGCCGGGAACTGCAGTACGAGGGCCGTCTTGGCGGCAACGTCGTCACAGGCGTCAATAAAGAAGTCGGCCCCACAGGCATGAATGGCTGAGGCATTGTCTGGTGTAAGAAAGTCGTCGATGCAGTGCACCTCGGTATGGGGGGCAATGAGGGCGAGTCGCTCTTTGAGGGCCTGGGTCTTGGCCTGTCCCAGGCTCTGCATACTGGCCTGAACCTGGCGGTTGAGGTTGGACTCGGCAACATGATCAAAGTCCACCAGGGTGAGCTGCCCCACGCCGCTGCGCCCAAGGGCCTCGGCCGCCCAGGAGCCGACACCGCCCAACCCAATGACCGCCACATGCCCCCTGCGCAGGGCGGCAAAGGCTTCAGGGGGGTAGAGCCGCGCAGTGCTCGCCAGGCTTCTAGGAATCGTCATGAGGGGTTCGTTTTTTCTTTCTTCGCGCGCAGCCCGACTGTCTGCCGCCGCACCCGATCGCTGCCGTGCCAGGGCCCACGACGACCGGTACACTTAGGCCCAGACTTTTCATTGTTTCTTCACTCCCTTAGAACAGGCATTTGTGCATCATGGCGGGACATTCCAAATGGGCCAATATTCAACACCGAAAAGGCCGGCAAGACGAAAAACGTGGGCGCATTTTTACCCGGATTATCAAGGAGGTCACCGTCGCCGCGAAACTCGGCGGGGCTGACCCCGGCACCAACCCCCGGCTTCGTCTTGCTATGGATAAGGCGAGCGACGCCAACATGGCCAAGGATAAGGTGCAAGAGGCCATTAAACGCGGCTCAGGGCAGCTTGAGGGCGTGGACTACGAAGAGATTCGCTACGAGGGATACGGCATCGGCGGGGCGGCCGTCATAGTGGACTGCCTGACAGACAATCGCACCCGCACCGTGGCCGAGGTGCGGCATGCCTTCTCGAAACACGGGGGAAATCTCGGTACCGATGGATCGGTAAGTTTTCTGTTTAAGCATTGCGGTCAGTTGGTCTTCGCCCCAGGCACCTCAGAGGACCGAGCCATGGAGATTGCGCTGGAGTCAGGCGCAGATGATGTCCTCACCGATGAAGAGGGGGCGATCGAGGTGCTTACGGCCCCCAACGATATGAGCCTCGTACGGGCTGCCCTCGAAGCCGCCGGGCTCAAGCCCGATCTCGCGGAGGTGACTATGCGCCCCACAACCACAGCAGAACTCCAGGGGGACGATGGGGTGCGGATGCAGAAGCTCCTTGATGCCTTGGAGGGACTCGACGATGTGCAGGAGGTCTACACCAACGCGGTGATCTTGTGAAAATTCTGGTGGTAGGCGGGGGTGGCCGAGAGCATGCCTTAGCCTGGCGTCTGGCCCAGTCCCCCCGGGTGCATAAGATCATTGTGGCGCCGGGCAATGCAGGCACAGCCCGAGAGGACGGGCTTGTCAATGTCGACATCGACCCACTCAAGGCGCCTGACGCACTCGCGGATTTTGCGGCACAGGAGCGGGTCGCCTATACCGTGGTGGGTCCCGAGGGGCCGCTGGCGGCCGGGCTGGTTGACCGATTTCAGGCCCGGGGCCTGAAGATCTTTGGGCCCACACAGGCTGCGGCCCAACTAGAGTCTTCCAAGGACTTCGCAAAGCAGTTTATGGCCAGGCACGGGATTCCCACGGCACAATTTCAGACCTTCGAAGCGGTCGAGGCAGCCTGCGACTTTGCGGCCGAGCAGGCCGCACGGTCCCCAGGCATTCCCATTGTGGTGAAGGCCGATGGCCTGGCCGCTGGCAAAGGGGTGGTGGTGGCAGAGACCCTGGCTCAGGCGCAGGCGTCGATCCGCGACATGCTCTCGGGCAATCGTCTCGGCGACGCAGGCGCGCGGGTGGTCATCGAGGAGTTTTTGCCGGGGGAAGAGGCGAGTTTCATCGTGGTCTGTGATGGAAAAAACGCCTTTGCGCTGGCCACCAGCCAAGACCACAAACGGCTCAGAGACCACGACCAAGGCCCCAACACTGGGGGCATGGGCGCCTACTCTCCGGCCCCTGTGGTCACGCCCGAGGTCTTCGCCCGCGTCATGCGCGAAGTCATTCGCCCGACCCTCAAAGGCATGGCCGCAGAGGGGCATCCGTACACCGGGTTTCTTTATGCGGGGCTCATGATTGGTCGTGATGGCGCGCCAAAGGTCGTGGAGTTTAACTGCCGCCTTGGGGACCCCGAGACCCAGCCCATCATGATGCGGATGCGTGGAGACCTGACGGTACTGCTAGACCACGCGCTGGCGGGAAGACTCAAGGAGGCCGAACCACTTGCAGACACCTTTTGGGATCGCCGACCCGCGCTAGGGGTTGTGCTTGCGGTCGACGGTTACCCCGATGCGCCCCGGTTGGGAGACCCTATCGACGCACTGCCAGAGAACCGTGCGGAGGCAAGACTCTTTCACGCCGGCACCCGCACCGAGCAGGCGGGGCTGGTGACGGCTGGCGGCCGGGTCTTCTGCGCCACGGCACTGGGCGGAAACCTCAAAGAGGCGCAGGTGCAGGCCTATCGCCTCGCCGATGCTGTCCGATTTGCTGGCTGCCAGTACCGCCGAGACATTGGCCACCGCGGCCTGCCCTCTTCGTGACCCGTCACTAACGATGCAGGCGCTTCAGACCGCGGTCGTGGGCGGGGGCATTATGGGCGCCTGCACCTGCCTGGTTCTTGCAGAGCACGGCCATCAGGTGTGGTGGTATGCCCCCGAGGAGCCACCACGACGCGGCGATGGTGCGCAGGCCCGTGCCTATGCGCTGTCGCCCGAGACGGTATCGCTCTTGGAGTCCCTCGGGGTCTGGAACCGGGTGGCCGAGAAGGCGAAGGCGGTGAGCGCTATGGAGATCTACCCGCGTGCCGCAGAGATAGGCGTGGCCTGCCTCAAAGCAGAAGATGTGTCCTCAGACTACCTGGCACAGATCCTCGGGCACGCCGAACTGCTAGCAGCCTGCGAAGATCGTGTACGGGATGTCGCGCGTATTACCCGGGACCCCCGCTCTCCCGTCGATATTCGGGTAGGAAGCCACCAAGCCCCTGCGCAGCTCATCTTTGCGCGGTCTACGGACAAAAGCGCCCAAAGCGCCGGGCATGACGAATTGTTCTTTGACTTGGTGGTTGCTGCCGATGGCGCTGGCTCGTTTCTACGTCGGCGATCGGGCATTCTCTGGGGGCGCCGCGACTACGGACAGACGGCCCTAGTCATGGCCTTTGAGTCCTCTGCGCCGCATGGCGGCGTGGCCTGCCAATGGTTTGGAGAGGACCGAATTCTTGCGCTCCTGCCCCTGGTGCATGATCGACAGCTCTCGATGGTCTATTCCCTGCCCAATACAGAGGCCAACGAATGGGTAGCCAGCGGCCCACAGGAGATTGCCCGTCGCGTCACTACAGATGCGGGCCACCGATGGGGGGATCTCTCGGCCCTGAGTCGGCCTGTTACCAGCCCATTGGCCATGACCCTGGTGGAACGCCCCACGCTTGGGCGGCTGCTGCTGCTCGGCGATGCGGCCCACACGGTGCACCCCTTGGCCGGCTTCGGTCTTAACCTCGGCATGCAGGACCTGTACGCCCTGCGACAGACAGTAAAAGGGCTACCTGCGGGCAGCACGGAATCGGGACTTGTCGGGCAACCCTTCACGGCAAGCGCAATACCCAATCGGCTGCACTCCTTGGCCCGTCAAAGGGCCTGGGCCGTTGGCCGGGTGCAGTGGGGGCTCGATGGCCTCTGGCGGACGATGCGGCTAGAAGGCCCCGGCATGCCGTTGGCGCGACAGATTGGCATACACTGCATCGATGCTATGCCGATGCTACGACGCTGGCTTATTGCGCAGGCCCTCGGACGGACCACCCCCTAAATTTTTGAAGGACCACCCCTCTCTATGGCCTCTGCCCCCCCACTTGCCCTGACCCGGTTCGTTCGCCCACTGCTGCTGGGCCTCGCCTTTCTGATCATCACGGCAGACGCGGCCTATGCCCAGCGCGCCACAGAGGCGACTGCGGCACCCCCAGCGGTACAGCAGACAATCAGTAAGGCCGTGGAGTCTTGGCTGCAGGGACGGTTTAAGGTCGACGGGGTGCGGCGTACCGCCATGCCCGGCATCTATGAGGTGCGGCTTGGCACCGACCTGATTTATGTCGACGAGAAGGCGAGCCACGCCATCGTAGAAGGCCAGATGATCGAGCTGAAGACGGGTAAAAACCTCACCGCTCTGCGCCTTGATGAGATTACCGCCATCGACTTTGCCAAGCTCCCCGTGGAGCTGGCACTCAAGACAGTTATTGGCAACGGCAGCCGTCAGATCGCCGTTTTTGAGGACCCCTACTGCTCGTTTTGTCGGCGATTTCGCGGCACGCTCATGAGCCTCGAAAACGTCACCATCTACACCTTCTTCTACCCCATCCTACGGCCCGAATCCACAACGGTCTCGCGTAACGCCTGGTGCGCAAAAGATCGACAAGCAGCCTGGGACGACTGGATGCTCTCGGGCAAAGAGCCCGCCAATGCTAGCGCCTCGTGTGACTTCCCAAAAGACAAAATTCTTGCCTTGGGTAAGTCGCTCAATGTGCAGGCGACCCCGATGTCGTTTGTGACCAACGGAAAACGGCTCCAGGGGGCGGTCTCCAAAGAAGCCATCGAGGCCGCATTCGCGGGGCGTTAAACGTGAAGCGTTAAGCGGCGCGTATGCGCTTCTCGAGCCGGTCGATACGCTCACGTAGTGCACGCAGGGACTGGGCGTGTGCGGCCAGTTCTTCGCGGGGCACGAGAATGCCCGCGTCATAGATGGCATACTGCGCGGCCCGTTGGGCAGCGCCCACCAGAGGAAACCGAGCGATCGCCAGTTGAAACGGGGAAAGCCGCGCCCGCATAACCTCCAGTAGAGGCATCAACCGCTGCGCCAAGGCAGCATCCCCTTCGATGCGCACCCCATGCAGGGCAGCGGGGCCACTGGGCGCAGCAGCCGCACCAGGGCAGCCAACGGCTGCGTCGGTCTCTTTCGTCTTGGACTGAGGCCAGAGGCTGGCAGTTGCCTGGCCCACCATGTTGGAGAAAAAAGCCCCGGTAAGCCAGAGCGTGACATCGGGGCGCGGCGCCTGAGTGTGTGCTTGCGCTGAGCCGCCGACCGGGGGGGTGTCTGCCTCAGGCGCAGCGGGAGACGCAGATACTGAATGCGATGCGCTCGACGTGCGTGCGCCGGGCTCTGCACGAACCGCCTCTAAGAGGCCATCTTCGGCAAAACTTCCATAAAACGACAATCCGTCCAGTGTGCCAGGTATATCGAGCCGGAAGGCCAACGTCTTGCCGGCAAGACCACGCATCGCCGCGTGCAGGTCGTCATCGCGCTCAATAGAAAAGTTAATCGCTGCCAAGATCCCCTGGCTACCATAGGCGACAAGGGGATCAAGCAGCGACACGAACGGAGCGGCGGTGGTCGTTAACTGTGCTGAGAGATGCCCGCCAGCAGCCAGCCATCTCGGCCGTCTTTGCGCTTCTGGAGCACCCAGACCTCATGGAAGGCGTCTGCCACGCCATCGGCGGTTTCACGTACCAATCCCTTAAAGCCGACATAGGCCTCTTCGACTGGCTGGCCTTCGTCGTTGACCCCGTCTTGCAGCCCCATCCACTCGACTTCAAGCTGCACCACCGAGGTGTAGTTCACCGAGTGGCCGCGGGCGGCGAGCTGGCCAGCAAGTTCCTGCGCCATAGCCGAAGTACAGAAGCCTTCAATGGCTTTGAGATCGCCCGCATCCCAGAGCTTCTGCAGGCTCAAAAACTGGGCGCGCGCAACCTGAAGAAACTGATCGGTCTCCTCCTGGCTCATGCTGCCGGCGCTTGCGGCGGTCGCCGTCTGGTGGTCGTCATGCGCTGGCGTTTCTGGAGGCAGGCCTCCCATGGACTGCGGCGCATTCCAACCCCCTGCTGAGGGCCCCGAGCCCGCGGATCCCAGGCCACTGCGGGCCATGGCCGGCTCAAGCGCGCCGGACTGCGAGGCACCACGCCCACGGGCAAGCACCATGCGGAGAATGAAGAAGCCCACGGCGACAAGCAAAACGATCATGAGCATGCCCATGAGTTCTTCGCCCAGCCCAAGATGCGAGGCGAGCGCAGCGAGGCCCAGGCCTGCTGCCAAGCCGGCTAAGGGGGCCATCCAACGGCTGGCACCTGAGGCGGCCTGCGAAGCGGCGGCCGCAGGCGCGGCGGCTGCTGCCCCTGCCGGCTGCTGCGCTGGTGTGGCCTGCTGAGTGGGGGGCGTCTGCTGCTGTGCGGGCTTCGCCGGGGGCGTGGCCTGGCGCTGCATGGGTGTCGCGGACTTTCCGATCGATCCGCCGCCGCCCATGCGCTTGGCCTGGGCCTCCGAGAGGCCGCTTGTTGCAACCAGAAAGACGAGCGCCAATACGGAGGCGCCCATGCGTGTGCCTACACGGGTACCTACGCGGGTACCCATCTGAGAAACTGTGGTCTGACTACCGAGTTGTGCCATCGATGCCTCCTTTGTGACGGCCTACGTGAGCCGAATTCCCTGGTGAAGTGCCACCACCCCACCGGTTAAACGCTGAAACCTTACCACGCCAAACCCCGCAGAATGCATCATCTCCTTAAGGGCTTCCGGGCCTGGATGCATGCGGATCGACTCCGCAAGATAGGCGTAACTCTCGGCGTCGTTGGCAATCTTCTGGCCGAGCCAAGGCAGAACCTTAAACGAGTAGTGGTCATAGAGGCGCCGCAAGGGCGGAATAACCTCTGAAAATTCCAACACTAAGAGTTTACCCTGGGGCTTAAGCACCCGATACATCTCGGCAAGCGCACGGTCTTTGTGGGTCATGTTGCGCAGCCCGAAAGCAACCATGACCCGATCGAAGGTCCGGTCGGCAAAAGGAAGGTGCTCGGCATCACAGACCACCGCCGGCACGGGGTAGCCTGCATCAATGAGCCGATCGCGACCACGGGCGAGCATCTGGGCATTAATGTCGGTCATCACCACCGACCCTGCGGGGCCCACCCGTTGCGCAAAGGCCATCGCAAGGTCACCCGTGCCACTGGCCACATCGAGGATGGACTGCCCCTCGCGAATCTGGGCCTGGGCAATGGCAATGGCCTTCCAGACCCTGTGAAGCCCCAACGACATCACATCATTCATCAGGTCGTAACGGCCTGCCACCGAATCAAAGACCCGGCGTACATGGCGCACCTTCTCGTCTTCAGGAACCTGCTGAAATCCAAAATGGGTCTGGGTCATGCCGAGGGCTGCCTTTCACGGGTGGCGCCGGCCGCCGCAAGCCGGTCGAGATAGTCTTGCCAGAGCGCCGACTGGTGCTGAGCAAGCCAATAAAGATATGACCAAGAATAGAGACCCGTGTCATGGCCGTCAGAGAAGTGCGGCTGCACCGCATACTGGCCCACGGGTGCCAGGCTCTGAATCGTGACATCGCGCTTGCCCACCTGCAAGACCTCCTGCCCCGGCCCATGGCCCACCACCTCGGCCGAGGGCGAATAGACCCGCAGAAGCTCAAAGGGGAGCCGAAAATTACTGCCATCTTCATAGGCGAGTTCCACCACCCCCGACTGCTGGTGGACGACGATCGACCGGGGCACCGGCGCGGTATCGTCGTGACGAAATGCAACAAAACCCGTGTTTGTCATTGACTTGTCATCTTCATGGCATAAATTAAAGGTATGGCAAGCACGATTCTAGTGGTGGAAGACGAGCCGGCAATCGCCGAACTGGTGGCCGTGAACCTGAGCTTCGCAGGGCATAAGGTCTTGCGGGCGGCCGACACCCTGGCGGCAGACTTGATGATACGCGCGGAGCTGCCCGACCTGGTGCTGCTCGACTGGATGCTTCCGGGGTCCAGTGGCATACAGTACGCGCGCAGGCTGCGGGCCGATGAACGGACCACCGGCATTCCCATCATCATGCTCACCGCCCGGTCTGAGGAGGGCGACAAAATTGAGGGCCTGGATAGCGGCGCCGATGATTACGTCACCAAGCCCTTTTCGCCCAAAGAACTCTTGGCCCGCATTAAGGCAGTTTTGCGTCGACGGGCCCCTCAGCTCACCGATGACACGGTGGAGATCGCCGGCCTGCGGCTTGACCCACAGACCCATCGGGTCAGTGCGAAGGGGCAGTCCCTCGATCTCGGGCCGACAGAGTTTCGGCTTTTGCATTTCTTTATGACCCATCCGGAGCGGGTACACAGCCGCAGCCAGCTGCTTGACCATGTCTGGGGTGACCATGTCTTTGTGGAAGAGCGCACGGTGGATGTACATATCCGCCGACTCCGCCAGGCGCTCATCGGTACGGGCCACGACCGGCATGTAGAGACCGTACGTGGCAGTGGCTATCGATTCACCGCTCTGCCCACGGGGGCCTCCGCCGCCTAAGCCCGTAGGGCCGCATAATCCTGTGCATGACGGGGTTCTGGTTTCGGATCTGCATGATCTTTCTGGGTATTGGCCTAGCGGCGGGATTTTTTCAGCTCGTCGCAGGGGGCAATGCAGGGCTCTGGGTCATCGCGATAGGCATGGGCTTCTGGGTCGGGTTTCAGGTCTGGCACCTAGAGAAGATGGTGCGTTGGCTCAACGACTTTCGTCTAGGCAATGTGCCGACGGGGCTGGGCACCTGGGACCTGCTCTATGCGGCCGTCTATCGACTGGCGCGATCCTACGAGCGGCAGCAGTCGCAGTTGCAGGAGATGCTCAAAAGCTTTCGTAGCGTGACCGACGCCATGCCCGATGGAGTGGTTTCGCTTGATGACCACCATCAGATCACCTACGCGAGCCTACGCGCAGAACAGCACCTGGGGCTCAGGGCCCAGGCCGATCTGGGCCGAAACATTCTCAACCTATTACGCCACCCCGACTTCGTGAAGTACCTGGAGTCTGCGCAGTGGAAGAGTCCGGTGGTGCTTCGGGGCGTGCCCCTGCCAGACCGGATCCTGCAGCTTCAGGTCATTCCCTATGGCCAAAGCGAACGACTCTTGCTGACACGCGACATTACCCAGATCGAGCGGCTCGAGACCACGCGTCGCGACTTTGTGGCCAATGTCTCGCACGAACTCAAGACGCCCCTCACCGTGCTTGCGGGATACATTGAGACACTCCGAGACCTGCCTCTCGATAAGACACAGCGGGGTCAGGCGCTGTCGACAATGGGAGATCAGGCAGAGCGCATGCAGCGCCTCATTGACGATCTGCTGACCCTCGGGCGACTTGAGACCGAACAGACGCCCCCGGGCGACACACCGATTTCCATGCCAACCATGCTGGCCCGACTGGTGCGTGAGGCCCAGGCCTTAAGCCACCACAGCCACGAGATCTCGGCCCCTACGGCCACGGGCCCCGCTGCGGTACTCGGAGAGGAGCGCGAACTCTACAGTGCCTTTAGTAACCTGGTGAACAACGCCGTGCGATACACGCCCAAGGGTGGCGGTATCCGACTCGACTGGCAGACCAGGCCGGATGGCTCAGCGATTTTCAGTGTGCGTGACAGCGGCCCAGGCATTGAATCTCAGCATCTCTCCCGACTGACCGAACGGTTCTATCGAATCGACAAGGGCCGGTCACGGGAAACCGGGGGCACGGGACTGGGTCTGGCCATTGTCAAACATGTGGCCTCGCGACATGGGGCCGAACTGAAGATTGAGAGCACGGTCGGGGAAGGCAGCTGCTTCTCCCTGCGATTTCCAAATGCGCGGCTGCGGTCCTCAGACGCCCCACCAAGCGCGGCGACCGCTCCACCGTCGTAGTTGCCCCCCTTGCGCACAGCCGCAAAGGCGCGCGCGCCCGGCTAGGCCAGTAAGACCAGCTAGACCAGCACCCGCTCAATGCCCCCCGCATTGGCCCGCGCCACATAGTCTTCGAGCCACTGTTCGCCCAGAAGGGCGCGGGCGAGTTCGACCACAATGTAGTCGGCCTCCACACCCGTGTCCCCCGTGTAGCGATTCAGACCCTGCATACACGAGGGGCAGGCGGTGAGAATCTTCACGGCCTGGTTCTCGTCGCCAGCCCGAGCCTTGTCTGCCCCGGCGCGCATCTCGGCTTCTTTACGAAACCGCACCTGGGTGGAGATGTCGGGGCGGGCCACGGCAAAGGTGCCCGCCTCCCCACAGCAACGATCGTTCTTCTCCACCTTGCCGTTGACCTCGCTGTTGATTAAGGTGTTCACGACCTTGAGAGGGTTGTGCTGCTTCATGGGGCTATGGCATGGGTCGTGATACATGTACCGCACGCCGGTGACCCCCTCAAGCCGCACGCCTTTTTCTAAAAGGTACTCGTGGATATCGAGAATGCGGCAGCCTGGGAAGATCTTGTCAAACTCATAGCCCGCAAGCTGGTCGTAACAGGTACCGCAGGACACCACGACTGTCTTGATGTCGAGGTAGTTGAGCGTGTTGGCCACACGATGGAACAAGACACGGTTGTCGGTGATGATCTTGTTGGCCTTGTCGAACTGGCCGGAGCCCCGCTGGGGATAGCCGCAGCAGAGGTAGCCCGGGGGCAATACGGTCTGCACGCCCACCTGCCAGAGCATGGCCTGGGTCGCCAGACCCACCTGAGAAAAGAGCCGCTCAGAACCGCAACCAGGAAAATAAAACACGGCCTCGGCCTCACTCGTGGTCTTCACAGGGTCACGAATAATCGGCACATAGTGGGCGTCTTCGATATCAAGTAAGGCGCGGGCGGTTTTCTTCGGCAGATTGCCCGGCATCTTCTTGTTCACAAAGTGGATCACCTGCGCCTTGATCGGCGCACGGCCTACCGTAGCCGGGGGCTTAGCGGTCTGCTTCTTGGCAAATTTTTTGAGCAGGTCGTGGGCGAGTCGCTGGGCCTTGTAGCCCCATTCGATCATCAGGGTGCGGGTCAGCGCAATGGTCTCTGGCCGCGTGGCATTCAGAAAGAACATCGATGCGGCAGTGCCCGGATTGAACTTCTTCTTGCCCATACGGCGCAGAAGATCCCGCATGTTCATGGAGACCTCGCCGAAGTCGATGTCCACCGGGCACGGCGTCAGGCACTTGTGGCAGACCGTGCAGTGGTCAGCGACATCGCCAAACTCTTCCCAGTGGGCAATGCTCACCCCCCGCCGGGTCTGTTCTTCATACAAGAAGGCCTCAATGAGCAGCGAGGTGGCAAGAATCTTGTTGCGGGGCGAATAGAGCAGGTTCGCCCGCGGTGCGTGGGTGGCGCAGACGGGCTTACATTTGCCGCACCGAAGACAGTTGGCAAACGAGTCGGCAATCGAGCCAATATCGCTTTGCTGCAGAATCAGGCTCTCTGCCCCCATCAGGCCAAAAGACGGCGTGTAGGCATTGCGCAGGTCGCCACCCTCAAGCAGCTTGCCCGCATTAAACCGCTGGTGCGGATCGACCTGCTGCTTATAGTCGGCAAACGCCTTTTTTTCCTGGGGCGTAAGGAACTCCATCTTGGTAATGCCGATGCCATGTTCGCCCGAGATGACCCCGTCTAAGTCTTTGGCCACCTGCATGATGCGGGCCACGGCCGCATGGGCCTCCTGCAGCATTTCATAGTCATCAGAATTGACCGGAATATTGGTATGCACATTGCCATCACCGGCATGCATGTGCAGGGCCACGAAGACCCGCGAACGCAAGACCTTCTTGTGGGTGGCCTCCAGAAAATCTACGACAGGGGCATAGGCCAGGCCGGGGAATAATCGACGAAAGCCATCGCGCAGCTCACGCTTCCAGGACACCCGCAGACTGCGGTCTTGGAGCAGCTCTGCAAGGGTGGCCAGGCGCCTGCCCTCGGGCAGGTCGGCAAGTGCGATGCCGCATTCGGCCAGGGCCTGGGCTTCATCGGCAGCCCGCGCATCGAGATGGGCGGCCATAAAGGCCCAACGACCCTCAACCGACTTCAGAAGCATGCGGCCTTCGGCAAGCCGCTGGTCGAGCGCCGTCTGCTGGTCCTCGGCGCTTTCTCCCTCATCGCCCTTATTGAGCATCAAGACGCCCTTATCGGCGACGTCGTTGAGGGCCTGCATGAGGGCACGGGTGAGCTTGAGCTTATTGGATAAGGAGAGCTCAATATTGATGCGCTCAATGGCATTGGTGTACTCGCCCATGCGGGGCAGCGGAATCACCACGTCTTCGTTAATCTTGAAGGCGTTGGTATGTCGTGCTATGGCCGCCGTGCGGTTGCGGTCTGCCCAGAAGACTTTGCGGGCATCGGCCGATACAGCCACAAAGCCCTCCCCCGAGCGCCCGTTGGCAAGCCGTATTACTTCGGAGGCGGCCCGGGCCACCGCAGACTCATCGTCTCCCACGATGTCGCCGATGAGAACCATCTTAGGCAACGATCCGCGTTTACTTTTCGTGCTGTAGCCCACCGCCCGAAGGTATCGCTCATCGAGGTGCTCTAGGCCGGCAAGCAAAGCCCCGCCAGGCTGGGTATCGAGATAATTTTTGATCTCGACAATCGAGGGCACGGCCTCTTGGGCATTGCCAAAGAACTCGAGGCAGACCGTGCGCACATGGTCGGGCATACGATGCAGTACCCAGACACAGCTGGTGATCAGGCCGTCGCAGCCCTCTTTTTGAATACCAGGCAGGCCGCCCAGCACCTTATCGGTCACGTCTTTGCCCAGGCCCAGACGGCGAAACCGATGTCCTTCAATCTTGAGCTGCCGCTGCGCAAGCGGCGGGCCTTCAAAACGGCAGAGCTCTAGCCCATGACGACCCGGCCGGGCGGGGCCTTCGGCCACCAACTGACTCGGCGCATAGCGGCAAATAGAAAACTCGGCCCAGTCGGCATCATGGATCTTGCCCATGTTGTGGCCTATGCGGGTCACTTCGATCCAGTCACCATTGGGGTCGACCATCCGCCAGCTCGCAAGATTGTCGATGGCCGTGCCCCAGAGCACCGCCTTCTTGCCGCCCGCATTCATCGCAATATTGCCGCCCACGCAGGAGGCATCTGCTGAGGTGGGGTCTACCGCAAAGACCAGACCTGCCGCGTCGGCAGCATCGGATACCCGGCGCGTGACCACGCCGGCGGCGGCATAGACCGTTGCCACTTCATGGGCGAGTCCAGGCAGCCGCTGGCGCGTTACGGGGCCGAGGGCCTCAAGCTTCTCGGTATTAATGACCACGGACTGCGGCGTTAAGGGAATCGCGCCACCGGTGTAGCCGGTGCCGCCTCCCCGGGGAATGATGGTGAGGCCTAAGTCGATGCAGGCCTTCACGATCGGTGCCATCTCGGCCTCCGAGTCGGGCGTGAGGACCACAAAGGGGTATTCCACCCGCCAGTCGGTGGCATCGGTCACATGGGAGACACGCGATAGCCCATCGAACTTAATGTTCTGCGGGTCAGTGACCCGCGACAAGGCCTTCATAACGCGCCTGCGCAGTGCCGCGGTCTGGGTAAATGAGGCATCAAAACGGGCCACGGCCTCTTGGGCGAGCGCGAGCAGTTCGGCGACACGGCGGTCTCGGCCCACGCGGTCGTCTGAGCCCATGGGTTCAGGCAGGGAGGCAGAGCCCTCACTGCTGCGATCGCGGCGCTTCTGAATCTCGGAGAGCCGGTGCTGCAGCGCCTGGATAAGCTGCGCCCGACGACGAGGATTGTCTAAAAGATCGTCTTGTAGATACGGGTTACGCGCCACAACCCAGATATCGCCAAGGACCTCGTAGAGCATACGCGCCGAGCGGCCGGTTTTGCGCTCTTCACGCAGCTCGGAGACGAGCGCCCAGGCCCGTTCGCCCAAGACCCGACAGACAATTTCGCGGTCAGAAAATGAGGTGTAGTTGTACGGGATCTCGCGCAGGCGAGGCGCCTGGGGACCTTCGGCCGCCTGGGCGGCCAACAAGACAGCGGGGGACAGGGGGGCGTTCATAGCCAACCTAGTGTACCCGCCGGCCGCAGGTCGGGCGCGCCCCGCGGGCCCCGAAAGCCCTAAAACCCTAGGCGAATTAAGATACCGGCTATGGGAGCCGATTACCTAAGAAGAATTCTCACTGCCCGCGTCTACGATGTGGCGATCGAAACCCCCCTGGAGCCCGCCCCCAATTTGAGTCGTCGGCTTGGGGTACGGGTTTGGCTCAAGCGTGAAGACACCCAGCCCGTCTTCTCCTTCAAGCTAAGGGGCGCGTACAACAAGATGGCCCATCTCACCGCGGAGCAACGCGGCAAAGGCGTAATTGCCGCCTCTGCGGGCAACCACGCCCAGGGCGTGGCCCTGGCGGCCCAGCAGCTGGGCTGTCGGGCCGTCATCGTGATGCCTGTCACGACCCCTTCGGTGAAGATTCAGGCAGTCCGGCAGCGCGGTGCGGAAGTCATTCTGCAGGGCGACTCTTATTCAGATGCCTATGCCCATGCCCTCAACCTGCAGAAAGACCAGGGCCTCACCTTCGT
>JBDLQX010000026.1:0-37132 GCA_039800345.1 Pseudomonadota bacterium
GGCCAGCGATAACTCTGGTCTTTTCGGCCTTGGCTATCAGTCAACTGTGGCGCGAGAATCGCTGCCTCCGGAAATGCCTCCGCGGCACGAATCAGGGTAAGCAGGGCGGGTATATCAAGCCGACAGTCTGGGTTTAAGAGCAGGGCAAGTGGCGTGGAAATCTGCCTCAAACCAGCGTTGTTGGCTGCCCCGAATCCCTCGTTGCGGGGCATCACCTGCACGCGCGCATGTGGCCACAATGCCTGCGCCTGCGGGGCTGTGCCATCCCGGCTGGCGTTATCAACCACGGCCACCTGAGGGCATGCAGAAAGCAACGGGGAGAGGTCTTCGAGACAGTGCCGGCTCTCGTAGGTCACTACGAGAATCGTCACCCGCGCTAACAGGGCGCGATCACTGTCTTCTAACAATCGAAATGCCTACGGCTAGAAAGGAAGCGCAAGCCCGGGGGCCAGGCGTGTCAGTACCGCACGAAACTCTGCCTGAATTCGGGCGAGCGCTTCCGCATTGTCGGCCTCAAAACGCAAAACAACCACCGGGGTAGTGTTGGAAGGGCGGGCCAGTCCAAATCCATCGTCGTACTCCACGCGAACACCATCGATGAGAATGCGCTCGCGCGCACCGGGAAATTCAGCCTTCTCCTTGAGTAAGGCCACGAGCGCATAGTTTTCGCCCTCCTGGGTCTTGATCTGCAACTCTGGGGTACTGGTGGCATTGGGCAGGGCATGCAGCGTCGCAGTGGGATCTTTTACCTTGGCAAGAATTTCTAAGAGACGTGCAGCGGTATAGAGACCGTCGTCAAACCCATACCAACGGTCGTTAAAAAAGATATGGCCGCTCATCTCTCCGGCCAAGGGCGCACCGGTCTCCTTGAGTTTGGCTTTGATCAGGGAATGGCCTGTGCGCCACATCAGGGGCGTTCCTCCGTGGTCTCTGATCCAACGGGCGAGGTGCCGCGTGCACTTTACGTCATAAATAATCTCTGCCCCAGGGCGCTCGGCCAAGACATCGGCCGCGTAGAGCATGAGTTGTCGGTCGGGCCAGATAATCTCGCCCGCGCGGGTGACGACGCCAAGCCGATCGCCATCGCCATCGAAGGCAAGGCCCAGGTCGAGGTTGTGGTCTTTGACCGCGCGAATGAGGTCTTCTAGGTTATGCGGGTCGGCGGGATCTGGATGGTGATTGGGGAAGGTGCCGTCCACCGTACAAAAGAGCGGGAAGACTTCGCAGCCCAGGGCCGTAAAGAAGTCTGGGGCAATGCTACCGGCCACGCCATTGCCACAATCCACACCGATGCGCAGCGGCCGGGCGAGCCGGATATCCGACAGAATGCGGTCGAGATAGGCGGGTACCACCGTCTGCTCTGAGACCGTCCCGCGCGCGCCGGTCTGCGGTGAGGACTGTCCGCCCCCAGCAACAATCGCCTCGTAGAGCGCCTGAATCTCCTCGCCTGCCAAAGTGGCGCCTGCCACCATCATCTTCAGGCCGTTGTACTGGGGCGGATTGTGGCTGCCTGTAATCGCCACGCCCGTGCCTGTACCTAAGAGATGGGTCGCAAAATAGACCACCGGTGTGGGTACCGAGCCGATATCGATTACATCCACACCCACCGAGCAGAGCCCCTCTGATAAGGCCGCCTGCAATCTGGGGCCGGAAAGACGACCATCTCTGCCCACCACGCAACGGTGCAGGCCCTTGCGACGAATCATCTGCCCAAGCGCCTGTCCAATACGCCGCACTGTCTCTTCGGTTAGGGTCTCATCGACCACACCACGAATATCGTAGGCCTTAAAGATTGCGGGAGAGACAGCGGGCAATACACCACCCGGCTGCACAGAGAGAGAAGAAGAGCGGGTGGTCATAGAGAAATAAGGGTCTGGGGAAAAGGTGGGCGGTCTCACGGCCAAGGCCCCAAAGTAGGGGCAATGACAGAAGGGGAACAATACGAGCCCGCTGTGTTTATTTTACGATGCAACTATGGCGACGTATGCAATTGGCGATGTGCAGGGCTGTGCGGAGAGCTTAAAGGCGCTTGTCCAGAGGCTGCCCTTTCGCCCCAGGCGAGACCGGCTCTGGTTTGTCGGCGATCTGGTCAATCGCGGCCCCGACTCCGCCGAAGTGATTCGATTGATTCGCGGGGCGGGTCCACGGGCCCAGGTCGTGCTCGGTAACCATGACCTACACCTGCTGGCCGTGGCCAGTGGCGCCCGCCCCCTGCAGCCCAGCGACACCCTTGGCCCGCTCTTGGCAGCCCCAGATAGCGCGGACATGGTCGATTGGCTTCGGCATCAGCCCCTGGCCCATGCCGAGGCCAAGACGCTCATGGTGCATGCTGGAGTGTTGCCCAGCTGGACCGCGACAAAAACGCTCGACCTGGCACGAGAGGTCGAGCGGCGACTTCAAAGCGACCACTGGCAGGACTTTCTACATGAGATGTATGGGAATAGCCCAGGCCATTGGAAAGACGGTTTACGGGGCAGAGCCCGCCACCGTATGGTGGTCAATGTGCTCACCCGGCTACGCTATCTGCGACCGGATGGCAGCCTCGACTATAAATGCAAGCTCTCTCCGAGCATTCGGCCTTCTGAACTGCAGCCCTGGTTCGCAAGCGCCCAGCGGTCCACCCGCCGTCATCGGATCGTCTTTGGTCACTGGTCTACCCTGGGCTTACTGCGTGCACCCGGGCTCTTAGGCATCGATACCGGCTGCGCCTGGGGGGGCTACCTCACCGCCGTGCGATTAGAAGACGAGGCGATTTTTCAGCAGTCGGCGCTAGAGTCCTGGGGCTGAGTTCGCAACCCCAGCGCTACGCTCTCCCGCGCGGCTTCGGCCAGTACCTGACGCCTGCGGTCATCCAGAGAAAGCGCAGGTTGAATCTGGAGTGAGACCTCCACCGAGGGGCCCGACAGAATCGTGACCATCGAGCGAAGGAGCGTCATATCTCCGATATAGGCCGTACGGCCCGAGGAGTACTGAATACTCACAGGTACAACCGGAAGGTTAGGCTGACGTTCGGCAAGCACAAAGAGACTTGAATGAAATTTGAGCAACGACGTGCCATCGCTGGTGGTACCTTCTGGAAAGAACATGACCCGTTCTTGCCGACCAAAACGCGATACCGCCTCTTCAATGACGCGGGGTATCGCGGCCCGGTTGCCCCGCTCGATAAACAAGGTGCCAGAGGCCGAGACCAGCGTACCGATCACCGGCCACGACCGAATTTCAGACTTGGCAATAAAGGTTACGGGCTGCAAGGCATGCACCACAAAGATGTCGAGCCACGACACATGATTGCCAACAAGGAGCGCCGGCGCGGGAATAGGGGCAGCACCCGCAGCCCGAAGCTGCACCCCACAGACTGTCAGTAGCCCCCGAGCAAAGGTGCGAATACTCCAGGCACGCCCCGCAGGGCCCACCAGCCGAAACCCAGTGAGCGACCAGGTCAGTCCAAGCACCATCCAGCCAAAGAGTGCGGGAAACCGCCAGCCTACCCGAAGGACCGACCGCGGCAGACCATGTCGATCTTGCATACGCCGTCGCTAGATACCTGAGACGACGAGCGGCTCTTTCCGAAAGACAAGCCGCCCCTCCACAACCGTAGCGAGCACGCGGCCCTCGAGTTCTCGGCCCAGGTAGGGGGTATTGCGTCCCTGAGACTTTAAGGTGTCGTTGGTGACGACCCAGGGGGCATGGGGGTCAAAAACAAAGAGATCGGCCTGGCCGCCCACCCGCAGGCGTCCGGCATCGCGGGCCATGATGTCAGACGGCCGCTGGGTCACCCGGGCCAAGGCCTCACGCATAGGGAGTTTTTCTTCGACTGCCCACTTCAAGACAAGCGGCAAGAGCAGTTCAAGCCCAATCACGCCAGGCTCTGCCTCACCAAACGGAAGCTGCTTGGCATCGTCATCCACGGGGGAATGGTCTGAACAGATGGCGTCGATCGTGCCGTCTAATAAGGCAGCCCGAATAGCCGAACGATCGCGCTGACTGCGGAACGGGGGGTCGACCCGAAGATTGGAGTCGTAGTCACCAATGTCGAGATCAATGAGGTGCAGGTGGTGCACCGAGACATCGGCTGTTACTGGCAGCCCCTCGGCCTTGGCCCCTCGCAAAAGCGCAATACCCGCCGCCGAAGACAGTCGGCAGAGATGCAGGCGCACACCGGTGATGCGTACCAATTCGAATAAGGTGAGCAGGCGAATCGTCTCATTGGCCACAGGAACGGCAGGCAGCCCTAGTCGGCCCGCAAGCGGACCACCATGGGCGACACCCGCCGCACCGAGCCAGGGATCACGGGCGTAGAGCCAGACCGGAAAATCAAAGGTGCTGGCATATTGCATCGCCCGAAAAAGCACCTGGGTGTCTACGAGCGGCCGCAAGGACTGGGAAAAACCGATACAGCCCGCTTCGGTGAGTTCTGCCATCTCGGTGAGGTACTCACCGGCAAGGCCCACCGTGAGGGCGCCGAGCGGATGCACATGCGCCTGGGCCAGACCGCGAGCACGGTGCTTGAGCATCTCGACAAGCCCGGGCTCATCCAGAGGCGGATCGGTGTCTGGAGGGCAGACAAGTCGGGTGACACCGCCCGCCACTGCCGCCTGCATCTCAGACTCTAGAGTTGCGCGGTATTCAAATCCTGGTTCGCGCAGGCGGGCGCAGAGGTCCACGAGCCCCGGTGCGACACACTGCCCAGACAGAGCGATGGTCTGGTCTGCGGCAAAGCCATCGGGCCGCTCACCCGGTGGCAGCATGGCAACCAGGCTCCCTTCTGCCAGAAAGAGATCCCGGGGGGCATCGAGACCCGAGGCAGGGTCGATAACGCGGCCTCCCGTTAAGGCAACCCGTGGGGGCGTGGGATCAATAAACCGTTGCGTCGAGACCGTCATAACGAGATTTCCAGGCAGAAAGAATCAGGGCGGGTGATGGGTCGATGGGGCTGTGCCGGTAGATAGGGGCTCAGGAGCGCGACTGGTTGAGAAGATCCATCACGGCCATACGTACGGCAATACCAAAGGTCACCTGGGACAGAATGACCGACTGCCCCCCATCGGCCACAGCCGAATCAATCTCCACGCCGCGGTTCATGGGGCCCGGATGCATCACGATGGCCTTAGGATGGGCATGCCGGAGCTTGTCTTCGGTGAGCCCGTAATGTTTGAAGTACTCCTGAGGGCTGGGTAATAGGGCGCCCCGCATGCGCTCGTTTTGAAGTCGCAGCATCATAATCACGTCCACATCCTTTAAGCCTTTGACCAGATCGGTATAGGTCTGTACGCCCATCTCGGCAAGCCCCGAGGGCAAAAGCGTCTTGGGCGCAATCACGCGGATCTCCGGTACCCCCAGGGTGGTGAGGGCGTGAATGCCGGAACGCGCTACCCGAGAGTGGAGTACATCGCCGACAATCGCCACCCGGATCTGGGTGAAGTCGCCCTTGAAGTGGCGAATGGTGAACATGTCCAGAAGGGCCTGCGTAGGATGGGCATGCCGACCATCGCCCGCATTCATGATGTGGATCTGCGGGGCCACCTGATTAATATGCCGTGCAATCAGGTAGGGCGCCCCACTCTGGCTATGCCGTACGACAAACATATCGGCCTGCATGGCGGCCAGATTGTCAATGGTGTCGAGCAGCGACTCGCCTTTGGCCGTACTCGAGGCATTCACATTGAGGTTCACGATGTCAGCCGAGAGCCGCTTGGCTGCGATCTCAAAGGTGGTGCGGGTACGGGTGGAGTTCTCGAAGAAAATATTGAAGATGCTCTTGCCCGCCAGAAGCGGCTGGCTCTTCACCTCAAAGCCCCCCTGGCCATCGGCCACCAGAAAATCTCTCGCCCGGTCAAGGATCTGCATCACGATCGCGCGAGGCAGCCCCTCGGTCGATAAGAGGTGGTGGAGTTGGCCCTTCTGGTTAAGCTGAATCGATCGCGGCATGAAGAAACCCTTGCAAAAGAATCGCGGCCGCCTGGGCATCGGTCTGGGGGCCCGGGTCTGGCACCAAGGCCGAAGTGTAGCGCTCATCGCAGAGCGTCACTGGCAAGCCAAACCGTCCAGAGAGTTGGCGTGCAAATCGCTGACAGGCAGGAGCAAACGGGTGTGGGGCACCATCGGGATAGACGGGCAGACCCACCAACAGGCGGTCGGGCTGCCACTCGGAGATGAGGCCCGCAATGACGGCAAACCGGTGGGCGGTCGGCACCGCGGCAACAACGGTGAGTGGCCGTGCGCCTCCGGTGAGGCTATTGCCGATCGCTACCCCAATACGGGCTCTGCCAAAATCAAAGGCAAGCCAGGTGACTGGGCTTGCCGTGGGCATCTCAGGCGTGACCAACCGCCCCGGAGAGATTGAGGGGATCCACGCCTAAAAGGCGAAAGGCTGCGCCCACACGGTCTTCCGGGGGGGTATCGAAGAGCAGCCCGGTCTGCAACAGGGGCACGGTGAGCCAGGCGTTGGAGGCGAGTTCTGCATCGAGCTGACCGGCACCCCAGCCGGAATAACCAAGCGTTACCAAAAATCGTTCTGGCCCCCGCCCCTGCGAGGCCGCCTCGAGAATATCGCGTGAGGAGGTGAGGCCAATACCATCGGACACCCGAAGGGTGGAGCTCCAATGGCCTACGGGTTCGTGCAGGACAAAGCCTCGATCGGTCTGAACGGGGCCGCCGACATAGACAGGCTGGCCGGACAGGGCCGAGGTCTGCGCATGCAGATCGATACGCGAAAAGAGACTGCCAAGGTTCATATCGGCGGGGCGATTCACCACCAGGCCCATTGCACCGCGGGCGGTGTGCTCTGCCATGTAGACCACCGTACCGCCGAAATGGGGGTCCACGAGGGACGGCATGGCCACGAGAAGCTGTCCCGCTACACTGGGAAAGTCTCGGTTGTCCCGTTCTGCGGGTTCATCATCATCGCGTGCGTGCATACCACCTGAAGGCATGTTGTCTATCCATAGCTGACCCATGAGAAGAATTCTACCCTCTGTTCCCCCGAAAGGACTGCCGTAATGTCCCCTGCCCTGCGGCCCCAAATCGTCTGGCTTCGCCGCGACCTCCGACTGACAGACCATGCGGCCTTCGCAGAGGCCTTACGCCTTCCCAACCCGATTGCTGCCGTCTTTGTTTTTGACGAGGAGATCCTTGCCCCTCTGAGGGCTGCGGCGCCCGCGAGCGCCTCGGGCCTGTGCTTTGATCGTCGGCTGGCCTTTATTCGGGCAAGCCTAGAGATCATGCAGGAGACCCTGCAGTCTCAAGGGTCTGGCCTCATGACGCGGGTGGGTATCGCCCGCCAAGAGATACCCACACTGGCCGCCCAATTGGGGGCAGAGCGCGTGGTCTATGCGGGCGACGATGAGCCCGATGCACTGGCGCGTGACACCGAGGTAGAAACGCGACTGCGGGCCCTGGGTATCGCCCTGGTGCGCGTGAAAGACCAGTCGATCTTCGAGCGGCAAGAGGTACTCACCGGAGCAGGTCGGCCTTTCTCTGTCTTTACGCCCTACAAGAATGCCTGGCTCAAGCGCCTCACCACGGCAGACTATGCGGAACGCTCGTGTGCCGCCCTGCGTGGCGACAGGCTCTATCGCGGGCCAGAAACACAGCAGGCCATTCCTTCTCTCGAGTCCATGGGCTTTGACCCCGCCGCGCAAGAGGCACTGCGGCTTGGGGCAGGCCCCGAGGCGGCCAACACGCTCTTAGAAGAATTCGTCCCGCGCATGGGGCGCTACAAGGAGGCGCGGGATTTTCCGGCGGTGAAGGGTCCCTCCTACCTCTCGGTGCACCTGCGGTTTGGCACCATCAGCATTCGCGCGCTGGTCCGTGCGGCCCTTCAGGCTTCAGAAGTTCAGCCGGGCGCGGCCCTGGGCGCGCAGTCTTGGTTATCCGAACTCATCTGGCGGGACTTCTATATGCAGATCCTGTCGAATTTCCCGAAGGTGGTACGGCGCAGCTTTCGTCCCGAGTACGACCGGGTGGCCTGGCGCATCGGCCCGGTGGGTGAGGCGTTTCTGGGCGGGCGGCCCTGGCAGCAGGCCGCAGCAGACGGTAGCGCACCAGACAATTTTTCAGACCCCGCGGCCTTCAGCCGAGACTTCACCGCCTGGTGCGAGGGGCGCACGGGCTACCCTCTGGTAGACGCGGCGATGCGACAGCTCAATCAGACGGGCTATATGCACAACCGACTGCGGATGGTGGTGGCAAGCTTTCTCACCAAAGACTTAGCAATTCATTGGGTGGAAGGCGAGCGGTACTTTGCCCGCCTGCTCAACGATTTTGATCTTTCTGCCAATAACGGTGGCTGGCAATGGGCGGCCTCGACGGGCTGCGACGCCCAGCCCTACTTCCGCATCTTTAACCCTGTGAGTCAGAGTGAAAAATTTGATCCGAAGGGGGAATTTATTGCCCGCTATGTGCCGGAGTTGACGCCCCTTCCCGCCCGGTATCGGCACGCGCCCTGGATGGCGCCCCCGCTGGTACTGCAGGAGGCCGGGATTCGTATCGGGGAGGCCTATCCTGCGCCGATTGTTGACCACGATCTGGCCCGCAAGCAGACCCTTGCCCGATTCTCTGTGGTGAAGGCAGCCGCCGGGCCCTAAAGAGAAGGGCCAGGAGAGGGGTTAGATTTCCACCATCTCAAAATCGGACTTCTGCGCGCCGCATTCGGGGCAGGTGAAGGTGATGGGCACATCTTCCCAGGCGGTTCCTGGCGCAATGCCTTCTTCGGGAAGGCCTGCCGCCTCGTCGTAGATCCATCCGCAGATCAAGCACATGTAAGTCTTCATCAGTCTGGGGCCCTAAAATGCTGTCAAAGCCGACATTCTAAACTTTCAGGGAGACCCACCACCATGACCCAGCCATCCATTGCGGCCAGCGAGGCCCTCTTCGCCCAGGCCCAAAAGACCATTCCCGGAGGCGTGAATTCGCCCGTGCGAGCCTTCCGATCGGTGGGTGGCACCCCCCGCTTCTTCACCAGAGCCCAGGGGCCCTACCTCTGGGATGCGGACGGTAACCGCTATGTAGACACCATCTGCTCCTGGGGGCCAGCTATCGTGGGCCATGCGCATCCCGAGGTGATCGATGCGGTACAGCAGGCGGCCGAAGGGGGGCTATCGTTCGGGGCCCCCACCCGGGGCGAGGTGGAGCTTGCCGAGTGGGTGCGCGACCATCTGCCCTCGATGGAGATGATGCGGCTGACCTCAAGTGGCACCGAGGCCACGATGTCCGCGATTCGCGTGGCACGCGGATTCACGGGTCGTAACAAGATTGTGAAGTTTGAGGGCTGCTACCACGGCCACGTAGACAGCCTTTTAGTAAAAGCGGGCTCTGGGCTACTGACTTTCGGCAACCCCACCTCTGCGGGGGTTCCCGAGTCATTTGCGGCCGAGACGCTGGTGCTCGATTACAACGATATTGCCGGGGTGAAGGCCTGCTTTGCCGCCCACGGCAAAGACATTGCTGCCGTCATTGTCGAGCCCATCGCGGGCAATATGAACCTGGTGCGGCCCGTCCCGGGCTTTCTCGAGGCCTTGCGGGCCGAGTGCACCCAGGCAGGTGCGGTGCTGATCTTTGATGAGGTAATGACCGGATTTCGGGTGGGCGCACAAGGCGTGCAGGGTCTCACCGGCATTCAGCCGGATATGACCACACTTGGGAAAGTGATTGGCGGGGGTATGCCACTGGGGGCCTTTGGCGGAAGAAAAGAAATCATGCAGATGGTGGCGCCCTTAGGGCCGGTCTATCAGGCGGGTACCCTCTCCGGTAACCCCGTGGCTGTTGCGGCGGGCCTTGCGACGCTGAAGATCGTGTCGCAGCCGAAGTTTTTTGAGACCCTCACCCAGATCACCGCAGACTGCATGCAGGGCCTGGTGAAGGCCGCACGGGCAGCGGGGATCGAGAACTTCTCAGCCGACAGCGTGGGGGGCATGTTTGGCATCTACTTCAGCACAGGCCTGCCCAAGACCCTAGACGACGTCACTGCAAGCGACCGCGAGATGTTCAACCGGTTCTTCCATGCCATGCTCGATCGGGGGGTCTATCTGGCACCGTCGGCCTACGAGGCGGGATTCCTCTCCATTCAGCATCAGGGCGAGCCCCTGGAGATTCTTCAGAAGGCTGCGGAGGCGTCGTTTAAGGCGATCCTCGCCCACTAATTCCAGGCAGCCACGAGGTCGAGCACCAGGATCCATGGCGGGCCGCTTCGCCCCCTCTCCCACAGGGCCCCTGCACCTCGGATCGCTGGCAACGGCCCTTGCAAGCTATCTCGATGCCAAGTCTCTGGGCCTGGCCTGGTGGCTGCGCATAGAAGACCTCGACCCGCCGCGCGAGCCGCCGGGAGCCGCCGCGTTAATTCTTAGGCAACTGTCTGACCACGGCCTTCGCTGGGATGTTTGGCCAGAGGCGCGAGGCGGTCGGGCAGACGGCGCGCTCTATCAGAGCGATCGTGGGCGGGCGATTCTCGCGCCGGGCGAGCACCCTGAGAATGCCCTGCCAAGCGCCTACGCCGAGGCGCTGGATCGACTTATTCATGCTGATAGGGCCTTTCGGTGTCGGTGTAGCCGCAGTCAACTTGCGGGCCTTGCTGCCTCGCAGGGGATGGTCCTCACAGAAGACGGAGAGGGGCTGTACCCAGGCCGCTGCCGGCCACCGGCACCCGCGGTGGCGCCCCAGGAACGTCATGCCTGGCGCTTCTTCGACCCCGCTGCCCCCCTACAAGACAACTTTGTGATGAAACGGGCAGATGGATTCTGGGCCTACCATCTGGCCGTGGTGGTCGATGATGCCTTTCAGGGGGTCACGCGTATTGTGCGCGGTGCAGACCTCGCCTCGGCCCTGCCCAGGCATCGGGCCCTACAACGCGCATTGGGTTTTATCGCGCCCGTGGTGGTGCATGTGCCTGTGGTCGTCAATGCCCTGGGGCAGAAACTCTCCAAACAGACCCGCGCGCCCGCCTTGGGCGGCACGCTTGCAGAGATACGGGAACAGCGACAGGCGGCCTGGAAGCACCTTCAGACGCAGATGCCAGCAGACTGGCTGGCGCAGGTAAGGCCCACGGCCGAGGCATTCCTCGCCTAGGCCCTCGTGTTACTTGGGCTTGCCCCCAAGCAGCACCGGCACCACACCGGGCTTACGCAGACCCGAGAAGAGACCGCCCACACCTGGCCGAGGCGCCGACATCTTCACGCCACTGCCTGAGGTTGCGCTGCCTGCTGCTGCCGAACCAGCTGCCTGGGCGGTCGCCCCCAGGGGCGCCACCGCTGCTGCGGGCGGTTCTTGATAGGGCTGAGAAAAAAGCGGGTCTGCGGGGGGGCGCGTGGCGCCTGTCGCACCGGACGCGCGGCCGCCGTAGCTCGGACGCCGCTCGCTATCACGGCGTTCAGTATCGCGCCGATCGGGAGTAGACCGTTCTTCGCGACGGCCATAGCCTGCAGGCGCGGCGGACTCCGGCAGATCGAGCTGCAGCGACTCGCGCCCCAGCTTTTTGCCCACCAGGGATTCCACATCTGCCACCAGTCGCTCATCCAGACTCGTCATAAGCGAGATGGCCTGACCAGAGGCACCGGCCCGGCCCGTGCGGCCGATACGATGCACATAGTCTTCGGGCGAATAGGGTATGTCGTAATTGATGACGGCCGGAAGCTCTGCAATATCAAGCCCACGGGCGGCCACATCGGTGGCCACCAGCACCTCGATCTGGCCCTGCTTAAAGTTCTCCAGGGTCACCAGGCGCTCGCCCTGGCTCTTGTCTCCATGAATGGCATCGGCCGCAATACCTTCACGAATCAGTTCGCGGGCCAGCCGGCTCGCACCAATCTTGGTGTTGGTAAAGACAATGACCTGCTTGAGCCCCTGCTGCTTGATGATCTGCACCACCGCCTGGCGCTTGTGTTCTGCCCGCTCGACCTTATAGACCTTCTGCGTCACATTCTCTGCGGTGGCGTTACGACGGGCCACCTCAACCGTGACGGGGTTGTCTTTCAGAAAAGTCTTGGCGAGTTTGCGAATCTCGGGCGAGAAGGTGGCCGAGAAAAGAAGGCTCTGACGTGAGGCAGGCAAGAGATTCACGATACGCTGCAGGTCGGGAAGAAACCCCATGTCGAGCATGCGGTCGGCCTCATCAAGCACCAAGAGGGAGACCTGTGAAAGATTGAGCGTCTTCTGCTGCACATGGTCGAGGAGTCGACCCGGCGTGGCGATGAGGATCTCGACCCCTGACCGTAAGGCCGCCGTCTGTGGGGCCATATCCATGCCACCAAAGACCACCGTGCTGCGCAACTGGGTGTAGCCCGCGTACTGCGACACGTTTTGATAGATCTGGTCGGCCAGTTCGCGCGTGGGCGCGAGTATGAGTGCGCGCACAGGATGCCGGGCCGGCGAAGCACTCGCGCTGGCCAAGGGAATCAGGCGATGCAAAATGGGCAGGGTGAAGGCCGCGGTCTTTCCGGTACCCGTCTGGGCAGCGCCCATGACATCGCTGCCCGCCAGCACGTGCGGGATGGCCTGTTCCTGAATGGGAGTTGGCGTGGTGTAGCCCGCCTCGGCAATGGCCTGCAGCAAGTCGGCGTGCAGGCCCAATTCATTAAATTGCATTAGGGCATTATCCATGATTATGAATACGGCGCTGCGGGCCAGTTTTCCGGCCATCTTTGTTTTGATCTGGAGTACGGGTTTTATTGTCGCCCGCTACGGCATGCCCTATGCCGAGCCCATGACCTTTCTCACCCTGCGTTATCTCGGGGTCATCGCCCTCATGCTGCCGCTCGTGTGGCTGATGAAGGCCCCCTGGCCCCACCGGGGGCTTGCCTGGAAGATCGCGCTGGCGGGCGTATTGATGCAGGCGGGCTACCTGGGTGGCGTCTGGGCTGCGGTGAAAGATGGCATGACCGCAGGGCTTGCGGCCCTGATCGTGGGCCTACAGCCCATTATGACGGCCTGCCTCGCTGGCCTGGTACAGGAGCGGCTCGAGCCACGCCAGTGGCTCGGGCTGGGACTGGGCCTCTTGGGCGTGGCCCTCGTAGTCTGGGCCAAGATTGACCTCGTGGGCCTTACGCCCCTGAGCCTTGGCTTTGCCGTTCTCGCCCTCGTGAGTATCACGGCCGGTACGCTCTATCAGAAACGGGCCTGCCCCAACTTCGACCTGCGCACCGGAAGCATTCTTCAGTTTGCGGCCTCTGCGGCGGTCAGCCTGCCCTTTGTCTTTCTCTTCGAAACCCGAGAAATCGTCTGGCATCCGCATATGATCGGCGCGCTGCTCTGGTCGATTTTTGCCATTTCGTTAGGGGCCATCTCGCTGCTCTTTGTGCTCATTCGCGAAGGGGCCGCAACCCAGGTCACAGGCCTTCTCTATCTCACGCCACCCACCACCGCGGTGATGGCCTGGCTGCTCTTTGATGAGCCCATCACTGCACTCACCGTAGTGGGTATGGGGGCCACTGCGGTAGGCGTCTGGCTTGTGATGCGCAGCCCGGCCTCAGTCCCCGCAAGCACTAAGTAGGCATCGCCTGAGTCGCAATAAAAACGGCCAACAGAATCACCGTGGCCCAGCCGAGTCGCTCGACCCAGTGGAACAACCAGGCCTCCATGGCAGGCCCCCCCCAGCGCATGAGCAAGGCTACGAGAAAAAAGCGGCCGCCCCGACCCACGAGTGAGGCCAGCACGAAGGGTACGAGCGCCATGCCGGCCACACCCGCCGCCACTGTGAATACTTTGTAGGGAATCGGGGAGAAGCCCGCGACCAGCACCGCCCAGAATCCCCAGTCGAGAAACCACTGCTGGGCCGTCTGAAAGGCCGGCCAGTAATGGCTCTGTGCGAGCCAAGGGGAAATCCAGTCAAAGGCCACGACCCCCAGAAAATACCCAAAGAGCCCTCCCAGAACCGAGGTCACGGTAGCGATGGTGGCAAACCAGACTGCCCGATCGGGCCGCGCCAGGCTCATGGGCGCCAGCATTACATCAGGGGGGATCGGGAAGAACGACGACTCGGCAAAACTCAGAATGCCCAGAAGCCAGGGAGCACGCCGATGGCGTGACCAGTGCATGACATGGAGATAGAGGCGAGAGAAAAGGCGGGGCACGCCCAGGATCTTACAATCGAATCATGTCCGACCCTCTGCCTCCCTCGGCCGCCACTGGCCCCGCCTCCGAACTACAGGCGCAGCAGGCCTTTCGGCGGGGTGTCCGCGCAGCATTTGCCGCACCGGCTGCCGTGCTCTTTGCAGGGATGATTGGCTTTGGTGCGTTAAGCCAGAGCGTTGGCATGTCGTTTCTAGGCAGCATTGCGGCAAGTGCGCTCATCTATGCGCTACCGGGTCAGATCGTGATGGCCGAAATGATGGCCGTGGGTGCAACGGGCCTGCTGGTGAGCCTGGCCGCAGCGCTCACCGCCGCGCGCTTCCTGCCCATGACGCTCACGGTCATGCCGCAGATTCCTTCTCACCATCGGTCCGGTGCGGCCTTCTTTATGGCCCACCTGCTCGCCATGACTTCTTGGGCCATCGCGGTACGTGAATTTCCACGGCTTGCGCCCGATGACCGTCGGCCCTATTTTCTGGGGTTTGGCCTCGTCTGCTGGGGGGTCTGTATCCCCGGCACCGCCCTGGGCTACCTCTTGGCAGGGCACGTACCTGGGCCTCTGACCCTGGCCCTGGTCTTTCTCAATCCGCTCTTTTTCTTACTGAATTTCACCGAGGTGCGCCCCCTGGGTTTTCGACTCGCGATACTTTTTGGCGCCGTGCTGGGCCCGCTCACCTACCTGCTGACACCGGGCTACAGCCTTCTGCTCTCCGGATTGGTCGGAGGAAGCCTCGCCTACGTGCTGCAACGACGAACCCTTGCACAGAGGGCGGAAGGTACATGAACGAACTCATTCTTATCCTCGCCGCGGCCCTAGGTACCTACAGCTGGCGTTTCCTCGGCGTGGTTTTCTCCGGTCGCATTAGAACCGACTCCGAGTTTTTTCAATGGATTTCCTGCGTCACCTATGCGATGGTGGCAGGCCTGGTCTTTCGCATTGTCGTGCTGCCTGTGGGCCCGCTCGCACAAATACCCTTATTCGCGCGACTGATCTGCATTGGGTCGGCTATCGTCGTAATGGTCTGGCCCTACCGACCGTTTCGCGGCCTAGTGCCCGCCATTCTCGTGGGTGCAACCCTAATGGTAGGGGCGGGGCTACACTTTCTCCCACCTGCTTAGGCAATCACTGGAGCGCTACGCATGACCGAGGCCCTTGCCCCCTTCTTTGCTGCCCTGTTACTCGCCTACCTATTGGAGCCTCTGGCGGCCCGCTTTCAGGCCTTTGGCATGGCCCGCGTCTTGGCAAGCCTGGCGGCCATCGTTGTGGGGCTCATCCTGGTGATTGGACTCGTGGCCGTCGCCGTACCCATCATTCATCATGAGTTCCTCCAGCTGCGCGAACGACTGCCCGATGCGCTCAGTACCGTCTATGGACAGATCTACCCGTGGCTCCTGCAGTTAGGCCTGCCGGTCGACGATAGCGTGGCCCTGCGAGAGCGCCTGATTGAGGCGCTGAAGGACCAGTCGGGATCCGTCTCCAGCACACTCTGGTCGACCCTGCAATCTGGTCTCGGAATGTTGTTTGCCCTCGTGGGCTGGCTCGTACTGGTGCCGGTGGTGATTTTCTTTCTGCTCAAAGACTGGCTGCAGATTCTCCTCAAGGCGCTGGACTTCTTTCCGCCGCGACAACGGGGACTGATTCAGGAGACCAGCCAAGAGATTCATCAGACACTTCGGGCCTACCTGCAAGGCCAACTACTCGTGATGGCCTCGATGGCGGGCTTCTATGCGGTGGCCCTCTGGATAGGCGGGCTCTCTAACTGGTTCTCGATTGGCCTGCTCTCCGGGTTGTTGGTCTTCATCCCGTACGTGGGTTATGCCCTGTCTGTTGTGGTGGCCGGCGTGTCAGCGATTTTGGAGTTGGGCTTGGGGCAGGGCCTGCTGGTGATCGTGGTTGTCTACGGACTGGGGCAAGTGCTAGAGAGCTTTGTGCTCACCCCAAAGATCGTGGGCGATCGGATCGGACTGCATCCGCTGGCGGTATTACTCGCGCTGGTAGTCTTTGGCAGTCTTCTGGGGTTTATCGGCGTGCTCTTGGCCCTACCACTGGCCGCCGTGTTGGTCGTGCTGGGGCGCCGGGTGTTACGCGCCTGGCATGAGGAAGAGCCCGAGCGTAAGAACCCGAACGACAGCGTCTAACGCTGGCAGGGCTAGGTCTCGGGCGGTGCTGGAGGATCTGCCGGTATCGTGTAAACCGTTCGATGCGGATAGGGGATTTCGATTCCCTCTGCATCGAAATCGTGCTTGAGTCGACGCAAAAATTCACGGCGCACCACCGCCTGCTCCAAGGCTGCCGTCTTTAATCGGCAGCGAATAACTACTGCCGAATCGGCCCACTGCTCAACCCCAGCGATATCGAGATCGTCGAGAATCTTGTGGCCCTGAAGAGGGTCTTGGCGCATCGCGGCAGCACAGCGCCGCATCACCGCATAGACACGGTCTATGTCTTCTTTGTAGGCCACACCAATGTCCATGACCGCATAAGCGAAGAGCCGGCTACGATTGGTCACCGTCGCAATGGTGCCATTGGGCACGTAGTGCACAGCACCCTCGTAGTCGCGCAGGCGAACATACCGTAGGGTGAGTTCTTCCACGATGCCCGATTTACCGGAGACCTCCACAATATCGCCCACCCGAATCTGGTTCTCAATCAACATCACGAAGCCGGTGAAATAGTCTTTCACCAGGCTCTGGGCACCAAAGCCCACAGCGAGGCCCACCACCCCTGCGGTGGCCAGAATCGGTGCAATCGAGATCCCCACCTCGGCCAACACCAGCATGATGGTGACCACGGTGATCACCACCGAGGCGATATACCGAAAGACCCGCTTCAGGGTTTCTAGGCGCCTCTGCTCCTCCGGGCCCTCGGCCCGCGCAATGAGTCGCTGATGAAAGACACCAATGAGTCGGCTGAGCATCCATGCCCCGGCCCAGGCCAGGACGAGAATCGCCACCACATTGATGAACGAGACCAGCCCCATCACCCAGGGCGCCAAGGCCCCGAGGTCTAGTTCTTTTACCAGTTGTAGAGCAGACTCTTTGAGCATGACGCTCTGAGTGTACGGGCAACGGGCCCCTAGAAGGCCATACTCACCATTTCTTGGCGCAGTCGATAGGCACGAGAATCCACTACCTCGACATCATTCCAACTCAACGACTGGCCCTGTGCCACCGGCCGAAGCAGTTTGATACCGTGGGCTAGGCCCAAGGGCAGGCCGTTGATCTCGCGGGACGTCTGCGCGGGCAGGAGTTTGCCCCAGACGGTGTAGCCGCCCTCGCCGTCAAGTACCTCACCAGCCCGAAGATCGCGCTTGGCGGTGGCCACCACATCGGCCACCCAGCCACGGGCCACCCCCGTGGCCTCGCTCCGCAGGGCCACACAGGCCACAGACTGACCCACTTCTAGGCCGATAAGGTGCCAACGTTTATAGAGCGTGAAGTACCGACCCGAGGGGTCTGTATGGGCGTTGTATTCCTCGAAACAATTCTTGATGTACTCGGTCTCGGCCTCCACTGTCACCCAGACCCCCATGCGAATGTCGTAGGGAATGACGCGGCCGTCTTTTTCGAGAGAAGAGATCACCTCAACCATGCCCTTGCGTTCGAGCACACCGCCCTCGGCGATCGGGCGCGTGACAAAGGGAATATCTTCGACACTGGCAGGCGGATAAAGCAGGCCATTGCTTGGCACCCCAAGGCCTGTGGCGTTGGCCACCGCAGTGGATTCGATCGAGGGCTTGGAGCCATCGAGAAAGCTGTTAAACATCTTCGGGTTTAAGCCGCCGCGGGCCGCCTGTTCTGGCGTAAGGCCGTAATAGCCCCAGACCGTCTCGGGCGTGGACTGGGCAAAGTGCGGCAGCCACTTGTGCCCCCGGCCGGCGGCCACCACCGGAAAGCCACAGGTGCGGGCCCAGTCGACGAGATCGCAGATGAGGGCGGGTTGGTCGCCAAAGGCCAAGGAATAGACACGGCCCTTCTGCTCAGCACGACGGGCCAGCAACGGGCCGCAGAAGGCATCGGCCTCGACAGTTACGTTGACCACGTGCTTGCCGTGATCAAAGGCCGCCAGAATGTGGTCCACCGCCGCAATAGGATGGCCTGTCGATTCGACAATGACATCGATCGCAGGGTGGCGTACCAAGGCCTCCCAGTCTTCAGAAATATAGGTGCTGCCGTCTCTGAGGGCCTCATCGAACGACCGTGCGCGGGTCTGGCTGTCAGGCCAGCCTACTCGGGCGAGATTCTTGCGGGCACCATCGACGGAGAGGTCGGCAATGCCCACGACATGGACACCCGGGGTACGCGGTACCTGGGCAAGGTACATCGAGCCAAACTTGCCAGCGCCAATGAGGCCGACCCGAATGGGACGACCCTCAGCCTGGCGCTTGCAGAGCTGAACATGCAGACTCATGCAGCGATCCGATCTAGAGAGGTCTGCAGCGCTGAGGCGGGCATGCCTTTGGCCCAGGGGAGATCGACGGGGCAGTCTTTGGTGAGGCAGTCATCGGGAAGGCATTCAATGGGCGTGAAGTCGCGATGGGCAATGTACTCTGGCCGCTTATGACGCTGAATATGGTTGCCCACGGCGCAGAGGCTCAGGTAGACGCTCACCCGATTCCACGGCGACAGATTGCTGGTGGAGGCATGCACCAGACAGCTGTGAAAAAGAATCATGGAGCCTGCAGGGCCCTGCGGGCTCACGATGCCACCATTGCGTCCGCCTGCCCGCTCAACGAGCTGAGAGATCAATGCGTGGTCGATGGTCCACAAGGGATAGCTCGTCGTCGTGAGATCGTGCCCGGCCTCAAGCACCCCTTTTTTATGGCTTCCCGGAATAAACATGAGCGGCCCATTGAACTCATTGACCTCATCGAGAAAGATCGCCACATTCATGGCGCGGGGCGCGGGCATGAAGTCATCGTTGAGCCAGGTGCCATAGTCTTGATGCCACTGCCAGACATCGCCCTCAAAGGCCATCTTTCCGTTGATCTTGAACTGGTGCATGTAGAGCTTCTCGTTAAAGAGCTGCTCTACCGGCTTAATCATGCGGGGGTGGCGGCCGAGTCGCGCAAACGGAGCGCTATACATATGCGCAGCGAAATTGGTACGTACCGCTTCGCTGTCTTTCTCCCGCACGTTATAGGCCTCTCTCCGGCTGTAGAGTTCGGGCACTGCGCTGGTGAGTGTTTTTACTTCCTGTGGACTAAAAAGTCCTGGGAAAAAAAGATAGCCCTCGCGATCAAAAGCGGCGAGTTGGTCAGCAGTCAGTTGCATCTGGTCTCCTCCTTATGCGTATACAACGTGTGGTGGGTAAATCGGCGCTTAGAAAATCGGTGCTCCTTCGCGAGCGCGTGTATTCAAGACAAAAAGTATGCCCGGCTTTGCGCCTAAAAGCCCGATCAATTTCCTTTGCTTTTCGTCGTGGCCGGAACGGTTACGGTGCGCGCAGAGGCTGCGGCATGGGCCGCCCGCGCAATCGCCGTCGCATCGACCCCAAAGTGGGTACGCAGGGCCGCGCGGGTATCACTGCACCCAAATCCATCGGTGCCCAGGCTAATAAACGGTCGATCAGCAGGCAGCTGGCCGCGAATCTGATCAGGAACCGCCCGCACATAGTCCGTGGCTGCCACGATGGGGCCCTGACTCTGCGCCAGCAGCGAAGCGAGGTACTTAGGGTCCTGGGCGAGGTTCGTCCAGCTCGTAACGCTATAGACAAAGACCCGCAGCCCCTGGGCGGCGAGGCGTTCTGAGGCCTCGAGGGCCTGCAGCAGAATTGCCCCAGAGCCCATCAAAGTAACGCAGGGGCCCTCGGCCGGCCCGACCAGATCGAGCAGGTAGCCCCCGCGAATCACGCCGTCCTGGGCGTGGGCGGGAAGGCTGCGCTGAGCATAATTCTCGTTGGTGACGGTAATGTAATAAAACGCGTTGGACTCTTCCTGCAGCATGGTGCGCAACCCGTGATCCACAATGACTGCGAGCTCGCCAGCAAAGGCAGGGTCATAGGCCCTGCAATTCGGCACGGTGGCCGCCCAGAGCAGGCTCGTCCCATCCTGATGCTGCAGGCCCTCCCCCGCCAAGGTGGTGCGGCCCGAAGTTGCGCCAAAGAGAAAGCCCCGCGGGCTCTGATCAGCGGCCGCCCAGATCAGATCGCCGATGCGCTGGAATCCAAACATCGAATAAAAGATATACATGGGCAGCATGGAGAGGCCATGATTGCTGTAGCTCGTGGCCGCGGCAATCCAGCTCGATATGGCACCGGCCTCGCTAATACCTTCCTCCAGGATCTGGCCGTCACGTGCCTCGCGGTAGCTCAGTACCGAGCCGATGTCTTCCGGCGCGTAGCGCTGCCCTTGGCTTGAATAGATACCCACCTGCTTAAAGAGATTGGCCATGCCGAACGTACGTGCCTCATCGGCAACAATCGGCACGATGCGTGGGCCTAAGCCCGGGGCCTTGAGCCATTGTCCGAGCAGCCGCACCAGGGCCATGGTCGTGCTCATCTCTTTGCCCTTTGCCTCTAAGGCAAACCCTGCAAGGTCGGCCAGAGGGGGGACTGGGACACGGTCGCTCTCTGTGTAACGCGCAGGAAGCGGCCCGCCGAGCGCCTGCCGTCGGGCCTTCAGGTAACGAACTTCTGAGCTGTCTTCTCCCGGATGCAAGAAGGCTAGGTCTTTGGCCTGCGCGTCTGTGAGGGGCAGATGGAAGCGGTCACGAAAGCCAATAAGCTCATCGTCCTCGAGCTTTTTATGGCTGTGGGTCGTCATGCGGCCCTGACCGGCAGTGCCCATGCCATAGCCCTTCTTGGAGTGCGCAAGGACCACCACGGGCTGGCCCTGGTGGGCCAGCGCAGCCGCGTAGGCGGCATAGATTTTCACCAGGTCGTGGCCGCCCCGCTTAAGCCGATCGATCTGGGCATCGGTCATATCGTCCACCAAGGCCGCGAGCTCGGGGCTCTGCCCGAAGAAGTTCTCACGATTAAAGGCGCCGTCTTTCGCCGCAAAGGTCTGCATCTGACCATCGACGGTCTGCGCAAAGGCGCGCATCAGGGCACCGGTGTGGTCCCTAGCAAAAAGCGGATCCCAGTCGCTTCCCCAGATCACCTTAATGACATGCCAGCCTGCGCCCGAGAAGAGTTGCTCGAGCTCATCGATAATTCGGCCGTTGCCACGCACCGGCCCGTCGAGCCGCTGCAGATTGCAGTTGATCACCCAGGTGAGGTTGTCCAGGCCTTCACGGGCCGCCAAGGTGAGCGCACTCATGCTTTCGGGCTCGTCCATCTCCCCATCGCCAAAGACACCCCAGACATGACGTGGGCTGCAATCGAGAAGCCCGCGGTGAGTGAGATAGCGCATAAAACGCGCCTGGTAGATCGACTGAATGGGCCCGAGCCCCATCGAACCGGTCGGGAATTGCCAGAAGTCCGGCATCAGATAGGGATGCGGATAACTCGACAGCCCCCGTGCGCCCGCAGCCCGTCCTGCAAGCTCTCTGCGGTAGTGGTCAAGGTCTTCCGCCGTCAACCGCCCCTCTAGAAAGGCACGCGCGTAGATGCCGGGGGCACTGTGAGGCTGCATAAAAACAAGGTCTCCACCCCGGCCGGTGCCTGTGGCTGGCAGGGCCGCCCTGGCCCCGCGCCAGAAATGCTGAAAGCCCACCTCAAAGAGATCAGCGGCACTGGCGTAGCTCGCAATATGCCCTCCCAACTCCCCCGCGCGGCGATTTGCGCGCACCACCATGGCAAGCGCATTCCATCGAATCAGGGCGGCGATACGCTCCTCTAAGGCGAGGTCGCCGGGGTAGGCGGGCTGTCGGTCGAGTCCAATGGTGTTGCAATACGCAGAGACCGACCTGGGCCGCACTGCGATGCCCTGTCGGTCGGCCTGCGCACAGAGCGCTCGGAGAATTTGCGCGGCCCGCTCCGGCCCGGCCTGTTGGCAGACCGCCGTAAAAGCCTCGAGCCACTCGGCCATTTCTTGCGGATCGGAATCTGCCGCCCCGGCCGACACCGAGGGGGTAGGGGCCGGGGAGAGGGGCAGCGCGAAGTCAATTCGGTCGTTGTTCATAAAGTTCAGAATAGGCCGAATTTTTCGAAATGAGCTGCTTTATTTTCATTTTTAGCCGATTTATTTAGCATAAAATGCTTCAAATCATATGAATAGCGCTATAAATATCGACAACACCGACCTCAGAATTCTTGCGGAGCTTCAGCAGGATGGGGGGTTGTCCAATGTCGAACTGGCGCGGCGGGTGCATTTGAGCCCTTCGCCCTGCCTGGCCCGAGTCAAGGCGCTTCAGGCCGCCGGTGTCATCGATCGCACCGTGGCCTTGGCCAACCCGCTGGCTCTTGGCCTGCCCTTAAACGTCTTTATCTCGATTAGCCTGAAGACTCAGAGCAAAGACGCCCTGGCGGAGTTCGAGTCCCGCATACAAGAGCACGATGAGGTGATGGAGTGTTACCTCATGACAGGCGACTCCGACTACCTCATTCGGGTGGTCGTTGCAGACATCACTGCCCTGGAGCGGTTTATTCTCGAACAACTCACCCCGATTGCTGGAATCGAGAAGATCCGTTCGAGCTTCGCCTTAAAGCAGGTCCGATACAAGACCGCCCTGCCCCTGCCACAGGCCCTCCGCGCTGGCTTCTCCCCTGCCACTTCTTCCCCACCCTCTTCCCCACCCTCTTCCCCACCCTCTCCTCCTCGCATCAACTCTGCAAGAAAGAAATAGCTATGCCGCCACGCCCTGCGCTTCGTCTCTGTGTTTTCTGTGGTTCACGACTCGGCCACCACCATCAATGGGCAGGCATCGCCGCAGACGTGGGGCAGGCCATTGCTAGCCGGGGCTGGGGGCTTGTCTATGGGGCGGGCCGGTGGGGGCTGATGGGCACTGTGGCGCAGGCTGCAATTGAAGAAGGGGGTTATGTGCTCGGTGTGATTCCCGACTACCTCACCAAGATCGAGCCGGTGCTGCCCGGGATTCATGAACTCTATGTGGTTCAGACCATGATTGAGCGCAAGATCAAGATGATGGAAGAGTCGCAGGCGTTTCTGGTGCTGCCCGGCGGTATCGGCACCCTCGAAGAACTCTTCGAGGTCTGGACGGGCCTGCAGACGGGAGGACACCAAAAACCTATTGTGTTGGCCAATCTAGAGGGCTACTACGACACCCTTCTTGCCTTTGTGAAAGAGGCCTGCGCCCACGGGTTCCTCACCCAGGGCCACATCGACAAACTGCAGGTGGCAGACTCCATTGAGGGTGTCTTTGCCCTCCTTGAGAAGTCGCTGCGAGAGCCAGTCGCAGGGCCCTCAACCACAGACTAGGCGCTAAGGCCTCTGCACGAGAAGACTAGCGACCACCACCAGAGCCAGGCCCGCAAAGACATGCAGACTTAAGGGCTCTCCGAGAAAAAGCGCGCCCCAGAGAACCCCAAAGCCTGGGATCAGAAACGTCACGCTACTGGCCCGTACCGGTCCGATCTGTTTCAGAAGCCAGAAAAAAAGCAGATAGGCGAGAGCGGAACTGACGATACCCAGGGCCAGAACCGCACCCCAAGCCACCGGGGTAGGCGTCGCAGCCGCGACATCAGAGGCAATAAAGGGAAGGATCCAAAGCGTGGCATAGCCCAAGGTGGCCCGGGCCGAATGCACCGCCGACAAATGGGAGAGCCATCGACGTGTGAGTTGCCCCGCGATGGCATAACAGAGCGTGGCGCCTGCGCAGGCAAGTCCAGCCAGTAGGGTCTGGGTGTTGACCTCTACGGGCCCGAGCCGCACGAGGAGCGAAATACCCAGGCCCGCCAGTAAGACGCCAGCCACCAGGGTCCACCGAACCGACTGCCCCAAGAAAATACTAGCCAGAAGCGCCCCCCAGAGCGGGACCAAGGAATTGAGAATGGCCAGGTAGCCTGCGGGCAGGGAGAGCGCGGCAAATCCGTAGAGGGCAAAAGGCAAGGCACTGTTGGTCAGGCCCACGATGGCCATCTGCCACCAGACAAGAGGCGGCGCCGAGGAGGAAGGCGCAGGCGTCTGTTGCAGCTTTTCGCGAATATAACGACGGAATACCCCCGCACCCACAAGAAGGCTGAGGATGATCCAGGCAATGCCAACCCGGAGTTCGGCCGCAAGGATCGGGCCGAAGTCGGGCACCGCGAGACGCAGAAAAAGAAACGACGAGCCCCAGAGCGCGGCAAGGCTCACAAATGCCGCGGCGACCTTCACACCATGCTGCCGGAAGAGGCGCGAGAGACTTCAGAAGCCAAGTAAATGATGGGCCTAGTTGCCGTTTGAGAAGGTGGGTCGGCCCAGATTGGCCGCCTGGCGCAGCATGGTTCGGGTAAACCGGCCGTGGTTCTTCTCATCTTCCGTGCGTTTGAGCGATACCGGGCGGCCGAGTACCTTAACGTCAATCTGGTCTGGCGCCGGTAAGACGATGAAGATGGGGACCTCCTGAAACCGCACCGTTCCGCCCTCCTGCACGACAAACTCACGCACCTGGTCGTTGGATTCGCGCACCCAGACCCATCCCTTGGTGCGGAAGGTGAGCTCCAACTCGGGCACCTTGGGCGCGGCTCCTTCAGGCGCCGGTACTGCGGGTGCCACGGGCGGTACCGATGGCGATGGCGTGGCCGGGCTCTGGGCTGGCGGCGCGGACGGCACGGCAGGCGTTGCTACTGGGGTCGGACCCGCAGACGATTGGGGCGCCGGGGTTGTGGGGGGCGCCGGGGTTGTGGGGGGCGCCGGGGCCTCTGCTGCAGCATTGTCCGGCGTCGGTGCCGGCGCGGTGCCCAGCGCCGACGCTGGGCTCTGCGAAGCCGGTGCGGCCACGGGGGTTTCTGGTTCTGGAGGGCGGGTGATCACCCAGACAAAAGCAATCAGGCCCACGAGAATAATCACGAATAGGCCGGTATTCGACGACCGCCCGGGGGGTCGGGCTGGCGTCTTCGCGGCTGATCCTCGGCCTTCAAGACCTGAAGGCGTTCCGTGGGAAGGCGCCGCGCCGGAGTCACCCGCTGCAGCTTTTACAGAAGATGTGACCTGAGAGATGCCCAATGCGGCAGGCGGGGCAGACGCCACCGGCACGTCCAGTGAGAGGCTGGCTTGGCCAGAGGCCGTAACCTCGGGCGGCAAGGCAGGCTCGGTCCCATCTGCAGGGTGAGCCTCTGGCGTGCCAGGCGCCACCGCCGCATTCAGCGGCGTTGCGGCGTTCGCCCGATCCGTCGCACCCCCCGGACTCGTTGCCGTGACGACAGCAGCGCCGGCTGTCGGTGCCTGCCCCAGGGGCGGTATCGGTTCGTGCAGTCGTTCCACCATGGCCTGGGCCTCGTCTGCTGAGAATCCCAGGCAGAGGGCGTAGCGGGTGAACAGATCGTAATAGAAAGAATCGGAGTAAAAAAGCCGCGTCTGGCCCTCTTCAATCGCCAAAAGGTGCCGGTAGGTCGTGCGAAGCTCTGTCTGCAGGGCCCGGGGATTAATATCCCGTGCCTCTCGCGCCTCACGCAGACGCATGCCCATGGCGCGACGCCGTGGCTCGAGAAGTGGGTCAACATGCATGGTGGGCTGGCGTCACGAGGGCGTTGTCGAAATAACTTGATGAATGATGCGGGTTATTCTAGCTGGAGCGCGCACGGATAGCCGATTCCGAGGCGCACTTTCGTAGTGTCGCCCCCTCTTTCACACGCATAAGGAAACCAGATGGACTGCACAATTCGGTGGCTCGGCGGCCAGACCATGAGCTTTGTGGCCGAAACAGGGTCGGGTCATAGCTTTGTCATGGACGGGGCCCCAGAAGGCGGGGGGAGAAATCTTGGGCCTCGGCCCATGGAGGTGGTGCTCTCGGGAAGCGCTGCCTGCACTGCCTACGATGTGGTGCTCATTCTTCGTAAGAGTGGCATGCAGATTCGGGCCTGTGATGTCGAGGCGCGTGCCGAGCGGGCTGAGACCGATCCTAAAGTGTTTACCAAGATTCACCTGCAGTTCACGGCCTACGGAAAAGGGCTCAAGGCCAATCTGGTCGAGCGGGCGATCGCCCTGTCGCACCAGAAATACTGTTCGGCAACCAAGATGCTCGGAATGACCGCAGAGATCACCCACGGCTTTACGCTGGTTGAAGACGACTCCGGGGAGCACCAGCCTCGCTAGTACTCCCCGGACAGGGAACAACAAAAAATGTTGTTGCTTACTTCAGAACGAGATCTGCACGACGGTTTTCGGCATAGCCCGCCTCAGTTTTGGCCGCATTGCGGGGCTTCTCTTCGCCGTTGCTAATGGTCTCGATGTTGCTCGGATTTGCTCCAATGGCCTGAAGCGCGATGCTTACCGCCTCGGCCCGTTTCTGGCCGAGTGCCAGGTTGTACTCCACCGTGCCACGCTCATCAGCGTTGCCCTCAACGACCATCTTGGCGTTCTTCAGAACCGATAGATAGTTGCCATAGGCAGAAATCGTGTTGTGAAACTCCGGCTTGATATTGAACTTATCAAAATCGAAATAGACCGACGGCTCAACGCCAATGATGCGCGACCGCGCAAGCGAGATAGCCTGGGAGGCCCCCGCATCTGTGGGTTGGGTTGTGGCAGCTGCTCGGGCCGGGGCGGGGGCGCTTGCGGCTGCGGCAGCCGCTCCGGCTGCGGCCGGAGCGTCGGCCTGTTGCTGGGGTTTGGAGGCACAGCCGGCAAGCACGGCGAGCGAAACTGCAGCAGCAATCCATTTCATCGTAAGGTTCTCCTTTAATAGACACAGTAAAGCTGGAACTATAGCGAAGTTATCCGATAGGGGAAACGACCTTAGCTACGGGTATGCCCGCTCTGCGCTTATCCGGACCACCTGGGTCTGTTAGGGTGCGTGCGGGGGGCCAGACTTCAGCGCCCAACGCCAGAGGGAATCAGGGGGGAAAGGCACCACAAGAAGGATGTGCTCAATGATCGCAAGAACCAGAATAGTGCCTACCAGGCTGGCGGCCGCCACCTCATAAGGGCTCTGCCCACCCAAGGCCTCCGCCCAGACCACCAGTGCAAATAAAGAAGCGATCACTACGCTAAAGGGGAAAAAGAGGTTGATCGACCGGCGCGAAAAATAGGTGAGCAGATAACGCAGCGACACCGGAAGGAAGGCCTCATAAAAGTTCTTCACCCCCAGAAAGAGGTTGAGCTTTGCCGAGATACGCATGACCCAGAGGACCACAAAGGTCTGTGCTGCCACGGAATTCGGGGCATTCCAACTCGGCAGAATCACGGCCAATCCAAGCAGCAGAATCGCCAGTTCGTGATGGGCAATCGCCCGAAAGGCGTGCCAGGCGCGGCGTAGCCCACGCACCTCGGGACAGGGTCCACGGTTTGGGCCCGTGACCAGGCCGAGAAGAAAGGTGAGTTCCTGCCAGGACCAGACGAGCAAGGCAGAGACAAAGGCCAGATAGGCGCCCGCGGGCGTTGTCATTTCGCGGGTCAAGACCACGCCTGAGAGGCCCAGCACCAGCGCCAATGAGGCAGCCACCAGCCCCCGTCCCTGTACGCCCTGGGCTGATCGCTGGGTGCCTTCGCGGTCTACGAGGCGCAGAATGAGCCCCGTGGAAAGCCACCAGAGGCCCACAACAAAGAAAAATGGCAGCCAAAGGTGGACAGGACTCGTCACCGTACCGTGCCTAGTAGGATTACCACGAGGGCGCGAGCCGTGCCTGCTCGGGCAATGGCTGGTGGTGGACAGGCTGGAAATACAGCCGGCCGAAAACCGCGGCAGCCTGGGCAACCAGCCCAGCGCGCTGCACAAGGCCCCAGAGCCCCCCGCGGGCCCGAGCCGCATCGACCGCTGCCTGAATCTCGCAGAGACGCTGCAGCCCCTGCATGAATACAGGGCTGTCGTACCGCAGTGTTACCGGGAAGACCTGCTTACAGATCTCACTGGTAATGTGAAAGACCCGCTGATCGTAGTCCACGGGATTGAGCCCGAGCGCCTTATGCATCTCTGGACGGGTCTGGTCACGCACATACATGGTGGCAAAGACGGCGAGTTGGAAGAACCGAATCCAGTAGAGGTTGAAGCCCCGCAAGAGTTCGGGGTTCGCACGCATCAAAAGTGCAAAGGCCTCGCCGTGCCGAAACTCATCGTTGCACCACTTTTCAAACCAGAGAAAGATCGGGTGAAACCGCAGCTCGGGATGCTTCTCGATCTGCCGATAAATTGCGATGTAGCGGGCATAGCCAATCTTCTCTGAGAGGTAGGTGGCGTAGTAAATATACTTGGGCTTGAAGTAGGTTACCTTCTTGGCCTTGGTCAGAAATCCCAGATCGACGCCGATGCCAAAGTCTTTGAGCCACTGATTGATAAAGCCTGCATGCCGCGACTCATCGCGGGCCATGTAGCCAAAAAGACGCTTCATCTCTGGGTTCTTGACCCGCTTCTTAATTTCCGCATACAGCACACAGCCCGAGAACTCCGAGGTACAGGAGCTAATCAGGAATTCACGAAACTCTTTATAGAGGCCCTCGGGGAGTTGGGAGCAGTCCCCGCGCATCTCTGCGGGACGCTGAAAGTGTTCGTCGTTGTTATCGGCCTCGAACTCGGCCATCAGCCGCTCCCATTCGTCCCGAATGGGTTCAATGTCGAGACGATCGATGGCATCAAAGTCGGTGGTGTAGAAGCGAGGCGTAAGAAGGGTGTCTTGTAGCGCGATGACTGTGGCCTCATTGGGCGCTCGGTCTGCGGTCTTTCCGTAGCCACCCTCTGCGGCGAGGGCCGCGGCACGAGCCGCATCGAGCGTTTCAGGGGTCGGTGGGTTCATAAGAGACTCCTCTTGATGGGGGAACGGAATGAAGGGACGACGGCTGACGGGTTAGGGCCGAGATGGCAGGCCGCCACCAGGCGATTCCCGCACTTCTAACAAGGGCTGAAACACAGCCACGTTGGACGGCCCAAAGGTGGTGAGATCGATTTCGCGCTGCGTCCAGGGGTCTTTAAGCCGCAAGGATCCGTCGGCATGCTGGGTAAGCACAAAGGGCTCTGTAGGGCCGCCCCCTGCGCGCAGACGGGCCTGGGCAAGACTGCGCAGCACCCCGCGTGCAAAGCCGGCCTCCCCTTCGATCGGCGCAAGGCGCACGCCAGTGCGGGCATCGGTTACGCCAATACTGCCATCTTGGCGGTCAGAAAACACGAGACTGCGGGTCGAAAGCACCTCGATGACAGGCGCCATCGGGGGCTGCTGCGTCTTTTGCCACTGGCTGAAGGCGGCCAACAAAATACTGCCACCGACCAGCAGCGAGAGACCCAATAGCGGCCAGCCCTCCACCTGGGGACGAGAAACGAGCCGATCCGACATTAGGCGGTCTCCATGCCCGAGAAGCCTTGTGGGGACCCCGGTTGGGCACTGCTGTCTCGGCCAGTAACGGGGGCAGGCGTAACCCTAACCGTATCCGTAACCGAAACCACCGGCGACTGCTTGCCGTGGACATGGGCCCAGGCCTCATGGAGTAACGCTGCTACACCGTCGACCGCGGGGAGCCCGCGCAACATCGGCTCAGGATGGGCAAAGCGCCAGGGCCGAGCGTGAGGCCAGAGATGGAAGTAGGCGATCTTGTCTTCTGGCAGAAGCTGTAAGGCAATCTCGCCCGCCCCTACGGGCTGAATACGCCGCACATCGGCTGCCTGCAGACGCTTCAGAGGAATGTTGAAGGTGAGCGACAAGATAATTCCCACCCGCATCACTACCCGCCGATCGGTAATCGTATAGACCGTGGTCTTTGCCACCAGCCACGACAGGCTCCAGAAGAGCCCCAGGGCCAACAGAAACAGTGGCGCGAGCCAGGTTACTGCCGCAAAAGTCTCGGCCCACGAGGCGCTCAGGCTGTACTGATGCGTACCGCGAAGAACGAGGATGAGGGCGAAGTAGGCGGTCAGGCCGCGGGCACGGAAGACCTCCCGAAAGACCAGGCCAGTATCGGGGCTACCCTGCCAGACAATACGCTCACTCTCGGGCAGCCTTTCAGGCAGCCCGTACTCTGGCTCAAACTCGTGCTCGTGCCCGTTGTGCGCAGCGTTCATACGAGTGGTTCGCGACGCGAGGGCGTCGCAAAGAGGGTGCCGGCACCGAAGTAGGCCATGATCTTTTCTTCTTCCAACAGTGTGATCTTCTCCGCATGGGCCGTCGAGGGAACCCCCTCAAACTGGCCTGCCAGAATGGACTCCACCGTTACCCGGTTTCCTTTGATGCGGTCACGACGCACCCGACAGAAGTTCATGGGCAGAAGGGCCGTACGGCCACCGTGGGTCTTCACCTCGAGGTAGCGAATCATGTGCTCAGAGCGATCAACCCAGACGTCGACCACCTGGCCGGCGGCCTGGTTATCTGCGCCCAAGACCGTGAGGCCCCGTGGATCGAGATCTTGCTTGGCAACACCAAAATGGGCATCGGTACGCAGCGGCACGATCTTGTCATGGCCTTCCCAGGTCTTGTCCGTGACGTCCATACGCCGCGTATAGGCGCCTGGGCCAATGCCGATTCCAGCAGCCTTCATGGGATCGCCAGTGGGTTCCAGGGGCATGCCAGGAAACGGGGCAATGGCTTTTCCTGGGGGCATGGGATCCTCGAAATCCCGCTCATGGGGGGCCACAAAATCGCCATGAAACTTTGTCTTGTAGACCTTGGGAGCCGGCATCGGCAGGAAACCCACTTCCCTACGTATCGAGCCATCGGCGCGATCATGCTCGATAGGGAAGCCCTCGCGCTTACTTTCGAGCGTGAGGTAGACCACAAGCCAGAAAAAGAAAATCCAGAACATGTAGAGCACTACCTGCGCTACATCGATGTACTGCGTAATTGCACCTGTTCCCATAGTCGTTCTCCTTAGTGATGACGCGGGCTAGCCGGGGAATTCGGCCAGACCGAATTTCTTAGATGCGGCCGCCTGGGTTCTGGACAGACGCACCAGAGGACCGACGGCCACAATCGTTGCAAACAACAAAACCAGTTCCACCTGATAGACAAGGCTGTAGCCCACCCCAGGCGAGGTGAGCACCTCGCCGAATCGGCCGGACACTGCCCAGGCACTAAAGAGGTCGCGTAGTGCGCCCCCAAGAAAAATCGCAATCCCCGCAGCAGTGGCCTGCACGGCACCCCAGGCTCCCAAGGCAAGCCCGGTAAAGCCCTGGTTATCCAGACCCATAGCGGCGGTAAGGGTGGCTACTGAGAAGAGGCCCGCACCGAATCCAATGAGGAAGGTGCCCAGCCGAAAGGTGTTGGCCGACTCCAGCGGCTCAGCGAAGATCACCAGGGCAAAAGCCACCAGACCCACCACTGCACCTAAGGCCGAGAGCCGATGCGGGTTGATGCCTTTTAGGAGAAGGCGTGCCGAAACCGCAAAGGCACAGAGGGCTCCCACCGCCATGACTGCCGTGAGCAGGCTTGTGGCGGAAACGCTTAAGCCCAGAATTTCGCCACCATAGGGTTCGAGGATGATGTCTTGCATGCTGAAGGCAGCCGTGCCCATGAAAAGCGCAATGAGAAAGCGCAGGTGGCCGGGCTGGGCCACGAAGAGTCGCCAGGTCTCACCAAAGCCGGGGCGCGGCAGATGCGGGGCGGTCTTTCCAGGCGTCCGCGGCTCCTGCTTCCAGAGCGCCACCACATTGAGCACCACGGCCACAAAGGCAGACCCTTGCACGACCTGAATAAGTTTGAACTTACTGAAGTCTGCAAGCAGCAGGCTAAAGGCGATTCCTGAGACCACCATGCCAACCAACAGCATCGTGTACATCATGGCAACCACCCGTGGGCGGTTTTCCTCTGAGGCGATGTCGGTGGCCAGGGCCAGGCCTGTGGTCTGTACGGTCTGAATACCCGCACCGACAAGCAGAAACGCAAGTGCTGCACTCACCGGCCCGATGGCGGCATGCCAGTGGGTGTCGCCCGACAAGAGGATGAGCGCAAAGGGCATGATCGCGAGCCCCCCAAACTGCAGAATCGTGCCGACCCAGATGTAGGGAACCCGGCGCCATCCCAGAACTGACTTGTGGGTGTCTGACCGGAAACCCACGAACGCCCGAAAGGGGGCGATCAGCAGTGGCAGCGCCACCATGGCGGAGACGAGCCAGGCAGCCACCCCGAGCTCGACAATCAACACGCGATTTAAGGTGCCCACCATCAGCGCCATGGCCATACCCACCGAGACCTGAAAGAGCGACAGACGCAGCAGCCGCGACATGGGCAGATCGGGCGTGGCCAGATCGGCAAAGGGCAGAAACCGCGGGTCGATCTGGGCCCACCGCCGGGGGTTCAAAAAGGCTAGGCCTCTGAGGGCCTGAAGACCCGAGAGGGACTTCGCCGAAGACAGATCCGACCTCACCGACCGCCTCCCGCCATTGCCTCGCAGTCTATCGGGGGCAGGCCGCCCGCCATGTGTGTCGGCATATGCGCCGCCTGAGATGCAGGCGCTAAGAGTTCCAGCGCCTCAGAGGTGTAGAAGCCCCGCGATATGCGTTGCCGTCGGCCGAGTTGCCAGCCTGCAAGCGCCTCAGAGGCCCGAAGCAGACGGCAGAGTCGCTCAAACCGTACCGGCACAATGGCCGGAGAACGGTCGGCGCGGGGAAACCATTTGCCCACCATCATCATGGCCTGGAGCAACAGGCTGCTCGGCGCAAAGGTAAAGACCATGCTGCGGCGGATACGCGGCGCCAATGCCGTAATCGCTGCAACGGCCTGTTCCGGCGCGTAGTGGATAAGCGAATCCATCGCCACGAGATGGTCAAAACTACCCAACGCAGGGTCGAGCATGTCGCCAGAGCGAAACTGCACGCGACCCGGGCCGAGATTCGAAGGCAGACGCTGACTGGCCAGCCCCACGAGCGTTGGGGAGAGGTCGATGGCCACAACCTCCGCGCCGAGTCGGGCGGCATCAAACGAGAGAAGGCCTGTTCCGCAACCCGCATCCAAGAGGCTACGGCCCAGAAGCCGTTGGCCGTAGACCGGTGCGACCGCAGGCTCATCCTGCTCGAGAGGCGTCTGCAGACGGGCGACTATGCCGGCCTGTGGGGTCGGCTCGGTGCCCAGCCAGCTGGTAATGGTGGATCGCATAGCCTCTCGGCCCGCCCGCACCGTGGCCCGAATACCGCTGACCGGCGCGTCGGAGGTAAGACGCGCCCAGGCTTGCGCGGCCGTGCGGTCAAAGTAATGTTCGATCTGGCCCCGTCGCTCCGCATAACGCGGGTCGACCGGACTGGCCGAAGGCGGGCTAGTGAGCGAGGGGTTCATCAGTCAAACCCTAAGAGATCAAAAATCTCGCGGTCTTTGAGTGACTCGGGCGCAAGGGGGTCCGTACCCGCCCAGAGACTGGCCGCAAGCCGCAGGTATTCCTCTTGCACGGCCCGCAACTCGGGAGAGTCTTCCATCTCAAAGAGGGTCGACTTCTTCAGGCGACTGCGGCGAATGACATCGAGGTCAGGGAAGTGGGCCAGGCGGTTCAGGCCCACGCGGGCGGCGAACTTATCGATCTGATCGGTCTCGCGGCTGCGATTGGCAATCACGCCGCCCAGACGCACCTTGTAGTTTTTGGCCTTTGCCCCGATGGCCTGCACGATACGGTTCATGGCAAAGATGGAATCGAAATCGTTGGCCGCCACAATGAGGGCCCGCTCAGCATGCTGCAGGGGCGCGGCAAATCCCCCACAGACCACATCGCCGAGCACATCAAAGATCACCACATCGGTCTCGTCGAGCAGGTGGTGTTCTTTTAAGAGCTTCACGGTCTGTCCCACCACATAGCCACCACATCCGGTGCCTGCGGGCGGGCCACCGGCCTCTACGCACATCACACCGTTGTAGCCCTCGTAGACGAAGTCCTCGATGCGCAATTCCTCGGAATGAAAATCTACGGACTCCAGCACATCAATCACCGTGGGCATGAGCTTCTTGGTGAGGGTGAAGGTGGAGTCATGCTTCGGGTCGCAGCCGATCTGTAACACCCGCTTACCGAGCTTGGAGAAGGCCGCCGACAGGTTTGAGGAGGTGGTGCTCTTCCCAATGCCTCCCTTGCCATAGACCGCAAAGACTTTGGCATTGCCAATCTTCATGTTCGGGTCGAGCTGCACCTGCAGGCTGCCCTCTCCATCGGGGGGCGGCTGGCGCCGAATCTCTGCAAACGGCACGGAAACGGTATTCATGAGGTCACTCCTTGGTAGACACCTTCGATACGATCTTCAAGTTCTTCGCCCGCCCGCCGCAGCGCCTCAAGGGTCTGGGCATCGGGTTTCCAGTAGTTGCGCTCGGAGGCCTCGAGCAGGCGTCCGGCTAGCTTTGCTGAGGCCTTCGGGTTTAAGCGTGCAAGCCGGTCGCGCATGGCGTCATCGAGCACAAAGGTCTGTGTGAGTTGGGCATAGACCCAGGGCTGCACCTGACCGGTCGTGGCCGACCAGCCCATGGTGTTGGTGAGATGGGCCTCAATCTGTCGTACCCCTTCGTAGCCATGGTCGAGCATGCCCTCGTACCACTTCGGGTTGAGCATCCGCGTGCGGGTCTCAAGGGCCACCTGTTCGGAGAGGGTACGTACGACCCCGCTGCCCGCGGTCTGATCGCCGATGTAGACCGGCGTATCGAAGCTTGTGGAAGATTGTGAGGGCGCAGCCGCTACCTTGGCCCGACGAATGGCGCGACTCACACCACCCAGGGTATCGAAGTAGTTATCTACCGTGGTCACACCAATCTCAATAGAGTCGAGGTTCTGATACGCGAGGCCCACATCCTTCAGCACCGACTGGAGCAATGCCGGCCTTTGCAACGGCTGGCCCGCGCGGCCATAGGCAAATCCTTTGCGGCGTGTATAGGCCTCTGCCAGTTCGTCCTCGTCTTCCCAACAGCCCTGGTCTACCAGGTGATTCACATTGGCCCCATAGGCGCCATCGCAATTACCAAAGACGCGCAGGGCAGCAGTCTCGAGGTCGCAGCCCTGGTCTTTCTGATAGGCCAGGCTGTGTTTGCGAATGAAGTTCTGGGCCTCGGGCTCGTCGGCGCTCGCGGCAAGAAAGGCCGCCTCGGCCAGCATCTTGATCTGCAGGGGCAGAAGGTCACGGAAGATGCCCGAGAGCGTCACCATGACGTCGATCCGTGGACGGCCCAGCTCTGTGAGCGGAATGAGCTCCGCCCCCGCCAGCCTGCCAAAACTATCAAACCGCGGGCGTGCCCCCATGAGGCCCAGCACCTGGGCGATTGGACCGCCTTCGGTCTTCAGGTTGTCCGTTCCCCACAAGACCATCGCAATCGATTCAGGAAGCCCATGGCCCTGCTCTTGGTGGCGTGCCAGAAGACGCTCGGCCTGCTTCATGCCATCCACAACCGCAAACCGACTCGGCATACGGAAGGGATCAAAGCCATGCAGGTTGCGCCCTGTGGGCAGAATCTCTGGGGTATGCAAGAGATCACCCCCGGGTGCAGGCCGAATGAACTGGCCATTGAGGCCCTTGAGAATCGCACGGAGTTCACCGTCGCCCTGGGTCTCACGATTGACCCGATCAAGCATGACGAGAAGGGCCTCGGTGGCGTCGTCTACTGTACCGTTCGCGCGTACGGCAGACCGTGCCGCGCGAAGGCCCTCTTCCTCACTGGCCTCTACGAGGGCCGCAATGGCAGCAGTAAGAGGCTCAATATTCTGCATCGGGGCATGGGCCTGGGCCATGGCCATTAAGAGTTCTCGGCGGGCGGCGGCGGTCATGGGCCGGCCGACCACATGCAGCCCCTGGGGAATGAGGGTCTGCTCGCACTCCAGAAGATTCTGTTGCAGTCGGTAGACCACCTGGTCGATATCTGCAAGCCGCAGGGCCGCGGACTTCTGCCCCGGCGCAGATAGGGCCTGCGCCGCCTGCAGTAAGGCAGGGCAGGTGTCGTGAAGGTCGAGCAGTTTGGCCTGCTCGGCCATCACCGTGATGAGGCCCGCGCGTTCGGACTCCACCGCAAGGGTCTCGGTGTCTGCGCCAGGCGCCAGGCCGCGCCACCGATCGATGGTCTGTTTTAGTTCTTGCAGCCCTGCATAGAGGCCGGCCTGCCCCACAGGCGGTGTCATGTGGCTAATGAGCGTGGCCGCGGCACGACGCTTGGCAATCGTGCCTTCTGAGGGGTTATTCGAGGCGTAGAGGTTGAAGTTGGCCAGGGGTCCAATCAGCCGCTCAGGCCAACAGGAGCCCGAACTGCCCGCCTGCTTACCCGGCATGAATTCCAAGGCGCCATGGGTGCCGAAGTGCAGCACGGCATCGGCCTTGAAGTCTTCGCGCAGATAACGATAGAAGGCCGAGAAGGCATGGGTCGGGGCATGGCCTTTCTCAAAGAGAAGCCGCATCGGGTCTCCCTCATAGCCAAAGGCGGGCTGCACGCAGAGGGCCACATTGCCCAGGTCTAACCCAAGCACAAAGATCTGTCTTCCGTCGGTGAGTTGACGACCCGGTGCGGGTCCCCAGACCTGCTCAATCTCAGCAAGCCATGGTTCACGCGCCACATGGTCTTGGGTGGGAATACGCGCCATGACATTGGCATCGGCTCCAAAGGTCTCGGCATTGCCCTTGAGCACCGCATCACGCAGGGCATCGGCATCGGCGGGCAGGTTGGTGACCTGATAGCCCTCGGCCCTGAGCGTCGCAAGGGTGTTGTAGACCGACTCAAAGACCGACAAGAAAGCGGCCGTACCCACGCTTCCCCCATTGGGCGGAAAATTAAAGATCACAACGGCGACCTTGCGGTCGTGCGTGCGCTTACGCCGCATGCCCACCAGACCAGCAACCCGGGCTGCCAACTGTTCGGCACGTTCTGCACAGGAGACCATGTCTTGGCCCGTCGGCTCGGTATCGAAGGTGCAGTGACGATGACAGCCCTGACAGGCCACGCCTGCCGTACCCGGGCGACCGCCAAAGACCATGGGGCTGATCGCGCCATCGAGTTCAGGAATGGCAACCATGATGGTCGACTCCACTGGCATCAGCCCACGGGCTGAGCCTCCCCAGTCCGCAAGGGTCTGGAACTCCACCGGATGGGCAGCCAGGTAGGGTACATCGAGCTCTGCGAGAATCTCTTCGGCCGCCTGTGCGTCGTTGTAGGCGGGACCACCAACCAACGAGA
>JBDLQX010000027.1:0-4921 GCA_039800345.1 Pseudomonadota bacterium
GCCGACGACCTGGCGGCGCTTCCGCTCAAAGCCCTCATGGAACGCAACCCGAGGGTGGACTGGGCGCAGGTAGACGAGATTATCTTTGGCTGCGCCAACCAGGCCGGTGAAGACAATCGCAATGTGGCACGCATGGCGGGGCTTTTGGCAGGCCTACCCATCGAAGTACCCGGCACCACGGTCAATCGCCTCTGCGGTTCTGGTATGGATGCCATTGGTCTGGCCGCCCGGTCTATCAAGGCAGGAGAAACTTCGCTCATGATTGCAGGTGGCGTGGAGAGTATGTCGCGGGCCCCCTTCGTGATGGGTAAGGCCGATGCCGCCTGGTCGCGTCAGGCCGCCATCTATGACACCACCATTGGCTGGCGGTTTCCCAACCCCGAGATGAAGAAGCGCTACGAGACCCATTCCATGCCCCAGACGGCAGACAATGTGGCCGAAGACTTTCATATCAGCCGCGAAGACCAAGATGCCTTTGCCCTGCGCTCGCAGCAGCGATGGGCGGCCGCCCAGGCTGCTGGGCGCTTCGCAGAGGAGATCGTACCGGTGACCCTGCCGCGTAAAAAGGGTGACCCCCTGGTCTTTGACACCGATGAGCATCCCCGGCCCGAGACCACGCTCGAGATGCTGGCAAGGCTCAAAGGGGTCAATGGCCCCGACCTCACGGTCACGGCGGGTAATGCCTCGGGCGTGAATGATGGTGCCTGTGCGCTTGTGGTGGCGTCTGAAGAGTCTGCTCGGCGTCACGGGCTCACGCCCCGGGCACGTGTGGTGGGCATGGCTACGGCAGGGGTCGCCCCCCGCATCATGGGTATCGGGCCGGCTCCAGCCGTACGTAAGGTTCTGGCCCAAACAGGCCTGCGTCTGGACCAGATGGATGTCATCGAGCTCAATGAGGCCTTCGCGGCCCAGGCATTGGCGGTGCTGCGCGACCTTGGGCTCAGCGACGATGCAGCCCATGTGAACCCCAATGGCGGTGCGATTGCGTTGGGCCATCCGCTAGGCATGAGTGGCGCACGCCTGGTGACAACCGCCAGCAGAGAACTTGCTCGACGCAACGGCCGCTATGCCCTGTGCACGATGTGCATTGGCGTAGGGCAGGGTATTGCCATGGTGATCGAACGGGTTTAGTTTTTGCGCCCCAGCCTTTTTCTACGCAACTACGATTCATAACACCTCTCTTACTTACAAAGGAAACCAGCCCATGTCCGACGTCGTTCTCACAGAGGTACACGGAAAAGTCGGTCTTATCCGTATTAACCGCCCCGATGCGCTCAACGCGCTGAACAACGAAGTCGTCGATGGCATTGGCCGCGCGGTAGACCAGTTTGAGGCCGATGACAATATCGGCTGCATCGTGCTTACCGGTAATGAGAAGGCCTTCGCCGCGGGCGCAGACATCGGGCTCATGAAGTCGTATGGCTACATGGATACCTATAAGACCGACTTCATCACCCGCAACTGGGAGCGCATTCGCACAGCGCGTAAGCCCGTCATCGCCGCGGTCTCTGGCTTTGCCTTAGGCGGCGGCTGTGAGGTGGCCATGATGTGCGACATGATCTACGCGAGTGACACCGCCAAGTTCGGCCAGCCCGAGATCAAGCTCGGCATTCTTCCCGGTGCGGGCGGTACGCAACGCCTGCCGCGTGCGGTCGGAAAGGCCAAGGCCATGGACATGTGTCTCACCGCCCGTATGATCGATGCCGTCGAGGCGGAACGCAGTGGCCTGGTGGCCCGTGTCTTCCCGGCAGACCAGCTGCTCGACGAAACCTTAAAAGCGGCTGCGACGATCGCAGGCTTTTCCCTGCCAGTGGTCATGATGGTCAAAGAGTCGGTGAATCGTGCCTATGAGTCATCCCTCAACGAAGGGCTACTCTTTGAGCGTCGTACCTTCCACGCCTGCTTTGCGCTCGAAGACCAGAAAGAAGGTATGGCTGCCTTCGTCGAGAAACGCAAACCCGCGTTTAAGAATCGCTAGGCCTGGAGCGCCTCATGTCTCAGTACCAGACCCTGGAGATCGAACATCGTAACGGTGTTGCCACCCTCTGGATGAATCGTCCCGAGGTCTTTAACGCCTTCAACGAACAGCTTATCGATGAGCTCGGTGCAGCCTGCCAGGCGCTTGACGCAGACGCGCATGTGCGGGTGGTGGTGCTTGCCGGGCGCGGCAAGAACTTCTCCGCTGGGGCCGACCTCAACTGGATGAAGCGCGCCGCAGAGTGTTCGCAAGAGGACAACTATGCCGACGCCATGAAGTTTTCCCGCGTGTTGCGTGGCCTCTCGGAGATGTCAAAGCCCACCATTGCACGAGTACAGGGTGCCGCCCTTGGGGGCGGTACGGGCCTCACCGCCGCCTGCGACATGGCGGTAGCGGCCGACAACGCATTCTTTTCTACCTCGGAGGTGAAGTTCGGCATCATGCCCTCGGTAATCAGTCCTTATGTGCTGCGTGCGATTGGGCCCCGCCAGGCCTACCGATACTTCCAGACCGCTGAACGTATCTCCGCTGACCGTGCCCGTGAGATCGGACTCGTGCACGAGGTCGTGCCGCTAGATGCCCTCGATACCAAGATCGATGAGATGGTTCAGGCAATTCTTATTGGCGGGCCCTTAGCTCAGAAGGCCTCCAAAGATCTGATTCGTGCCGTTGTGGGCGAGCCCATCGCCGAGGCTGTGAGTACCGAGACCGCGCGTCGTATTGCGGCGCTACGGGCAACGCCCGAGGCCAGAGAGGGCTTTGCCGCGTTTCTCGAGAAGCGCCCGGCTGCCTGGGTGCCCTCGTCTTCGTCGTAGTCTTTGATACAGCGCAAGGTGCTAGCCCCCGACTCTTTTTAGGCTTTCAGAAAGGACATTGCTTATGTATACCCAGTCATTTACCACCGACCCCACCGCCTTGAAATCTGTGGGCGCATCGTCTGCTGACGACGCGGTCCGCAACGCAGCATTTGAGGCCAAGATAGACGCCGATGGTCGTATTGAGCCGCAGGACTTCATGCCCGAGGCCTATCGTAAGACACTCGTGCGCCAGATTAGCCAGCATGCCCACAGCGAGATCGTTGGCATGCTGCCCGAGGGCAACTGGATTCTCCGGGCGCCTTCGCTCAAGCGTAAGGCTATTCTCATTGCCAAGGTGCAAGACGAGGGAGGCCATGGGCTCTATCTCTACTCGGCCGCAGAAACCCTCGGCACCAGCCGTGAAGAACTGCTCGATACGCTGCATACCGGCAAGGCCAAGTACAGCTCTATTTTTAACTACCCCACGCTCACCTGGGCCGATATCGGTGTCATTGGGTGGCTCGTAGATGGTGCCGCCATCATGAACCAGATCCCGCTCTGCCGCTGCTCCTATGGGCCCTATGCGCGGGCCATGGTGCGCATCTGCAAAGAAGAGTCGTTTCATCAGCGTCAGGGCTACGAGGCCCTACTCACCATGATGAAGGGCACACAGGCCCAGCGCGACATGGTGCAAGACGCGGTGAATCGTTGGTGGTGGAAGTGCCTGGCCATGTTTGGCCCCCCCGATAGCGATAGCCCGCACAGTGCGCAGGGCATGCGCTGGGGCATCAAACGCATCAGCAACGACGACATACGCCAGAAGTTTGTCGACGCTACCGTGCCGCAGGCGGAGGTGTTGGGCGTGCGCCTGCCCGATCCCGACCTCAAATGGAACGAGGCACGCGGCCACTACGACTATGGCCAGATCGACTGGGACGAGTTCTGGCAGACGGTCAATGGCCACGGGCCCTGCAACCGCGAGCGGCTCGCTACCCGTGTACGTGCCCATGAGAGCGGTCGATGGGTTCGCGACGCTGCTGTGGCCTATGCCGAGAAGCAACGCCAGCGCGCCATGAAGGAGGCCGCATGAACGAGACCACCAAGCAACTCAAAGATTGGCCCCTCTGGGAAGTCTTTGTTCGCAGTAAGCAGGGCCTCGAGCATAAGCACTGTGGCAGCCTGCATGCCGCCGACGCCCGTCAGGCCCTTGATATGGCGCGAGACGTCTACACCCGCCGGCAAGAGGGCGTAAGCATCTGGGTAGTGCAGTCGTCTCAGATTGTGGCCAACCGTCCCGACGAGAAGGGCGAACTCTTTGATCCGAGTGCCGACAAGATCTACCGGCATCCCACCTTCTACGAGATTCCCGACGAAGTGGGGCATATGTAATGAACCGCACGCCGTACTTACTGCATCTCGCCGACAACGCCCTCATTCTCGGGCAGCGCAATGCCGAGTGGTGTGGGCATGGCCCCGTGCTCGAGGAAGACATTGCCCTCGCGAATATGAGCCTAGACCTTATCGGCCAGGCCCGCCTGCTTTACCAGGAAGTCGCCAAAGACCGTGGTGGAGACTGTACCGAGGACACGCTCGCCTATTTCCGAGACACGGCCGCCTTCCGAAACTACACGCTCTTAGAGTTACCGCACTCGGGCCCGGTGGTGGGCTATGGCCAGGCACAGCGCGACTACGGCGTCACCATCGTGCGTAGCTTTCTCTACAGCGCACTGATGGTCTTGGTCTGGGACGCGTTACAGGGGTCGAACGACAAGACCCTTGCCGCCATTGCCGAGAAGTCACTCAAAGAAACGCGCTATCACCTGCGGCATGCGCGTGACTGGCTCTTACGCCTGGGTGATGGTACCGATGAATCGCATCGCCGCACACAGGAAGCACTTGACTACCTCTTCCCATTTACCCAAGAGTTTTGGGCCCAGAGCCCCGCGGAGTCTGAGGCGGTGAAGGCGGGCATCGGCGTGGATCTCTCCACGCTGCGTGAGGACTGGGACGACTTGGTGTCTGCGGCCATCGCCGAGGCCACACTGGTCCGTCCGTCCGGGCAGGGCTATCTGAGTCAGGGGAAGTTTGGTCAGCACTCGGAGCATCTCGACTATGTTTTGGCCGAAATGCAGAGTCTGGCGCGGGC
>JBDLQX010000028.1:0-6629 GCA_039800345.1 Pseudomonadota bacterium
GAGGTCGGGGCCCCGTCATGGGGGAACCCGACCAGATAACGCCACGGCGATACGCCCTGGGGACTGATACGAACCGAGGCCTCCCAGCCCAGTGGCGTTTGTTGCTTGGCCAGTTGCACCATCGCAGACAGATATTGAGCCGGCGGGTCAAATGGACGATGCGTAAGACTCATGAGGCCACCCTCGCCCTACCGGGCCCACTATGAAAGGGGAGGGCCGAGGCCAACCAGTCGTCGTTACGCAAGACACCCACTCGTCGCTGATAGGCCCGCGCCTCAGCACGCCACTGCGCCCAACGAAAAACCAGAGGGGCCCAGCGTGCCGCCTGAGGACGCAAAAACAGGCGGTGGACAGACTTTGGAATCTGGGCCACCGCCAGATCGTCGGCCAGACTCAGATGCACCGAGACACTGCCAGGATCGCCCTGCCGACCGCACCTCCCTGCCAGCTGACGATCAATGCGTTTCGATTCATTGATCTCCGCGACAATGACATGCAGTCCTCCCATCGCAACAACGCCGTCACCCAGCTTTATGTCAGTACCACGGCCTGCCATATTCGTAGCGATCGTGACGGCACCCTGCTGTCCTGCCTTCGCAACAATCTCCGCCTCATCCGCATGCGAGAGGGCATTCAACACACTCGGGTACAGGCCCAGCGCCTGCATCTTCTCGGCCAATAGAGCGCTACTGATCACCGACCGTACGCCGATGAGTACCGGCCGCCCCGAGCCTTTGAAGGCGAGCGCCTCCCGCGCCACCACATGCCACTTCTCTTCCTGCGTCTGATGCAAAACCGCGGGTAGATATCGGGTCTGACGAGGACGATTTGTGGGAATCGGAATGACCTGGAGCCTGTATATCGCCCAGAGTTCGTCATAGGCCTCAATGGCCGTTCCCGTGCATCCGCCCATACGGCGAAATCGCCGAAAGAAAGACTGGAAACTCATCTGGGTCATCGACTCATTGGGCGCCGTGATCTCGAGACCCTCTTTGGCCTCAATGGCCTGATGTAGGCCCGCGGTCAGCGTGCGCCCAGGGGTGAGTCGTCCGGTGAACTCATCAAGCAACACCACTTCGCCGTCGTCCACTACATAATGCTTTCCCGCAAAGAAAAACTCGCGTACGACCAGGGCCTGGCGCAGCAGTTCTTCACGTCGGGCCGCGGGTCGCCAGACCTCGGGAATCTGATGCGCAACCTCAAGCAGTCGTTGCCGGGCCGACGCAAGTAGCGTCACTGTCTTACCCCGCGCCGCCCGCTCATAGTCCGCCCCCAGCGTGAGCTGCTGGGCAAGATGCGAGACCACTTCGGCCGCCTGCGGCAGCCCCCGGCTCTCGCGCGGAGCCGCAAGAATTAAAGGCGTAACGGCCTCGTCAATGAGTACGCTGTCGGCCTCATCGACAATGACCGTGTGAAGACCACGCCCCAACAAGTCCGGCGGGTGCGTCGGGCGGGCAACGGTGTCGTCACCCCCAGCGCGTAACGAGGCCTGCAAGCAGCCCAGGATCCAGTCTTCAAAGGCTTTTTGGGAGGGCGACTGTCCTGCGCGGGTGACCAGCGTCGTACGCAGATAATCCGCAAGCAGCTCCTTGGCTGTGACATAGACCACATCATTAAGATAAAGCGCCGGTCTCAGGTCGTGGTCGACGGTTGCGGTAATCGAGGCCACCGAGACCTTGCAGGCATCAAAGAGCGCAATCATCGTCTGGGCGTCGCGCTCTGCCAGGTAATCGTTAGCGGTAATGACATGACAGGGCCGCCCCGTGAACCCCGAGAGAATGGCAGCCAGTGCCACGGTAAGGGTCTTACCTTCCCCTGTGGCCATTTCGGCAAGGCAGCCTGCATGCATCGCCAAGGCGCCCCAATACTGCACTTTGTATGGGCGATGGCCAATCACCCGCTGTGCCATCTGCCCCACGGCGCCAAGGGCCTGGGCCAACTGGCCCTTGGCCTGGACGGGGTCGCGCCGCAGCAACCCGCGTAGCCCCTCAAGACGTTCAGCAAGTTCGTCATCGGTGAGATCTGCCAGTCGCCCGCAGTAGTACTCCGCGAGATCTGCCTGCTTCTCGAGCAGCTTACGACGCCGCCCGAGGCGCCGTATCCAGCCATGCGCCTTCAGCCAAATGGCATCCAACCCTTCGGGAAGCTTCTCCAGATCACGCAGACGCTGCGCCGACTCGAGTGCAAAAGACCGTACACCCAACGGTGCAGCGTGTAAGAGCTCCATGGGCGTCGTGGCGTTCATACGCGGAACCGCCGCTGCAGAAACTGGCGAACATCGCGGGTCCACTGGGCCAAGAGTGGCCGCGACGAGAGGGTGAGGCGCATCGTGCCAATCTGCCCATGCGACAGCCGCACAGCCCGATCGGCCATCCCTTGAAAGCCCCGCCCAAACGCTGCCTCGATCCGAAAGAAGGGCTCAGCGGCCACCAGGCCCTGCGGGTCAGACGGCGAGACCGCGATCATGCCGCCCCCCGCCATACCCAGGGCGGCCGAGGGAAGTGCCCCCTGTTCAAAGGGCATCACCCGTGCGGGCTCCGTAAAGAGGTTGTGCTGTTCCTGCCCCACAAGGCGAACCTCTGCCTGCTGAATTTCCTCTTTAAACACATGGCTGGCAACCTGCGGCAGAACGGCAATAAATTTCCATTCGCCGAGTTGGGCCACGGTGCCCAGGGCCGACCCACGCGCAAACCACTGCCCCTGGGCATCGATCAGCTGCGGTGCCGCCCAGGTACCCGAAAGTGGCGCACGCAAGATGAGCGCGTCACGCCGCTGATGCAAATCGTGCAGGCTTTCTTCCACCGCTGTCTTCTGCTTAGAAATGGCGGCGAGGTCGGCCACTGCGGTGGCCACGGCCCGAATCTCCTGTGCAACCAGCGCTGAGAGCTGCATCTCCACCGAGCGAATCTCAAAATCCAGCGAAGGGTTTGAAAGGCGGGCCAGAGGCTGCCCAGCCTCCACCGTGCTGCCCGGCCGGGCGAGAAGTTCTACCAGGAAGCCCTCGGTACCGGTATGTACTTGTTGGGAGGCCTGCGCCTGCACCACGCCTGTGACCCGCACCCGGTCAGGTAGAGGCACAAGGCCAAGAGCGCCCATCAGCACCGCAATAATCGCCACCGTAGAGAAGACCGCCTGCGCCCGATGGTCTGCTAGCGTGGGGCCTGTGGCCAGGTACTTCAGAAACTTTCCGAGCGGCACCAAAAACGAGAAGACCACCAGGAGAATGGCCAAGGCCACACCCAGATCGAGATATTCCTCGGCAATAAAAAACACGATCGTCGACATCAGCAAAAGCCAATAGACAATGCTCGTAACACCATAGAGGGGCAGCAGAACCCCCTCGCGCGGCGTTCGCGCCACGGGCTGAGCCTGCGGCAGTCGCAGAAGATAGCGCTCTCCAAGGTACTTCAACTGATCACGCGAACGCTGAAAGAGATTGGGCATCTCAATGAGGTCTACCAACATGTGGTAACCATCAAACCGCAGCAACGGATTCAAGTTGAAGACGAGCGTTGATACGCTGGCAACAAAAATGACGTTATAGGCCAGCGAATTAAATGTACCGGGTGCGGTATTCGCCCAGAGAATGGCGGCCACCGCGGCCAAGGCAAGTTCTGCCGCCACGCCGGCCAGGCCCACCATCACTCTCTCGGTTCTACTTCTAAAGCCCCAGGTGGCTGAGGCGTCTACATAGGGCATCGGGGCGAAGATCAAGAGCATCACCCCTAGGGTGTGTACCTCGCCGCCAAACCGCTTACAGACCGCTGCATGGCTGATTTCATGTAGCGCCTTAGAGACCAGAAAGCCCAGATAGAGCAGCCCCAGGTTGCTCGGGGCGAGAAGCCCGGCAGACTGATCAAAGAGTCGGTCAGAGGCATCGATGAGCGCCTTGCCCCCCCAAAGCAGAAGGGCCAGATAGGCGATAAGTCCCCAACGGCTAAAAATCAGGCGAATCGCGGGCAAGGACCGATTCAGAAAACGGTCGGGGTCAATCAAAGGAATCTTGATCGACAGAAAACCCATCATGAGGGCCTTACGCTCCTTGGACTTGCGCTTAATCAACCGGTCGAAAAGGCTATCGTCGGAAGGCTGAGCGTCATACTGCAAGAGGTTCGAGAGGTTTAACTGACCCAAGAGCTGCACCACCTCTTCTTGAGTCAGAGCGCGCTCAGGATCTGCCGAGATCGACGCCTCCCAGATATCTTCTACGGTCTGCTGGCCATCTAGCCGCGAGAGAAAATGGTAGGCGTCTGGCGAGATCCGATACCAGTCGCTACTGAGGCGGTCATGCAGAATGACCCAGCCCTGCCCCTGAAACGATTGGCGATGTGCCGCAACACTGCCACGCAGGCAGACCCGTACCGTTGCAACGCGATGCCACGAGTCGCTAAAGGTTCGGCCGCTGGCTTCTTCGAGGCTCATATCCAGAACATCTCTCGTAAGAAGCGCACTGTGCGGTGGGTCATCACCCAGAGCAGGCTATGGTCACCCGCATCGAGCTTGGCGGTGCCCGCCATTCCCGGCCGCCACCAATCTGCAGGCGGGTCTTTCACCACCGCACGTGCGAGATAGACATTGCGCCCCTCTTGCGTGACCGCAACCGGGTCGATGCGGTCGATCACCAGGGAAAACTTCTCTTCCGGGCGGCCAACGAGCGCAAACTCTCCCGCGGTACCCTTCGCAATCTCATGGATATCGGCCTGATCAATTTCAAGCTCCAAATAGGTCTCATTGGACTGGGTGAGCTTTAAGAGCAGGTCCCCTTTGCGCACCGGCGAGCCCAGATTCTTCTTCAACTCCCCCTCGACCACGACGCCTGCATAGGGCGCCATCACCCGCGCATTGTCGAGCTGAAACCGAATCAGGCCCAGACGCGCCTCGGCCTGCTGCTGGCGCGCGAGAGAAATCTGCATCTCCGCCAAGTTACGGGTGGCAAGCGCCTTTTCTGCCTCACGGGTGTAGCGCAGCATCTCGGCCTGAGCCATCGACGCCTCAAGGGTCAGGTCGCGCGTATCGAGTTCAACCAACAAGTCTCCGGGCCGCACGGAATCGCCGACATCCACGTAGGCGGCCTTCAGATAGCCATCAAAGGGCGCGGGCATAAAGATCAGGTCTTTGCTTCGAATCGCAATTGCGGCATCCACCCGATACGACCAGGGGATCACCAGCGTCGCAAGAAGGAAGAAAAGCACCGACGCGCCTAAGAGTTTCCAGCCCGTGTGCTGAGCTCCTAAGAATCCTTCGGCGTTCTTGCGTAGTCCCTCCCAGAGACGAATGCCCCAGAAGCGATCGCGATCGCGCAGATCGACCAGAGCACGGGCCAGCCCCTGGGTCAGCATGCGCAACTCCCAGAGTTGGGCCTCCGTCAGCGCCCCGCGCGAGGATTCCACGGTAAGAACGGCCTCAATCGCGTCACCGCGGCCAATGGGTAGGGAGGTCAAGGCAACAACATTGGCATCCTGGGCGTAGGTTTCGTGGGCCCGTACCACAAAGCCCGAGGAGGTGCTCGCGGGCCCAGGGTAGACGAGCACGGCCTCTTGGTCTACCGCCTCCTCCATGGCCGACTCAAGCGACCGGGCCAAGGCCGACTTGCGGTCAAACTTCTCAATCTGGCTCATGGCCATGAGCTTCACGTAGTGGCCATCAATCCAGCCGAGCGACACACGATCTACCTCCAGACGCCCCGCGATGTCGTTGCAGAGCGAGAAAGCCAGCTTCATAAACCGCGTCTCTTCACCCAGACGAATACACGACTGCAAAATATCGTGCAGTCGCTGGGCCGCCGAGAAGTCGTGGGCGGGCTGCCCTACAGACTGTGACTCGGTCACCATCTCGCCGTCCGCGCTCCAAGGACGACTCGCAGGCGCGGCCCGCCCGGCACTTGCCTGGGCCCACCGGGCCGGAAGATCGGCCAACAACGTCAACAGCGGGGATAGCCCCATCGGCGACACCTGCGCACCCACAGCCTCTTCACTCAGTACAACCACCATCGCCGAGGCGATATTAGGCGAGGCGGGTAAAGGGGTGAAGACCACCGTGAAGGCGCCCTCGCGAAGGCCGGAAGGACCCGTGTTATCGATCGATACAGGACCAGGACGAAGGTCCTGCGGAATACGAGAGAGCTGCTGAATAATGAGGCGGGCCTCATCGGTATCGCCACTGCTGTCGGCTGGCCATTGATGAAAAGCATGCCAGGGCTGGCCCGCATACGAGCGCAACAAGACCAGCCGCCGGGCAGGCAGGCTCGATGACACCGCCTTAAGAAATAAACTCCAGAATGCCGGAAGGTCGCCATCGAAATCCAGGAGCGTGAGGAGCGATCCCGATGCAAAGGCATCGGGCGCACGCAACACGACGGGGGTTTCGGCGGAGGCGTTCATGGTGTGCGACGCGAGTACATAGAGTTAGAAGACCAGACGACCAGAGATGCCTGGTCGAATCGAGCCATCGCGATTGCCAAACTCTGCAATCACCTCCACCAGGCCACTGGCGGCATCTGTCACAGGGGAGATGAAGACAATGCGTGCCTTACGCGATACCGCCCCTGTGTCTGTACCAAGCTGGATTTCCACACTCGACCCGAGCTTGATGCGACGGCTCTGCTCTGGGGTGACCGTACCTAGAAAACG
>JBDLQX010000029.1:0-4721 GCA_039800345.1 Pseudomonadota bacterium
TCTCATCATCGAGTCGAGAAACCAGGTTGAAACCGCCGTTCGTTGGTTTCGGGACGGAATGGATTTTGCCGACGCTCTGCATCTGGCGAGCTACGAGGGTTGCCCCATTATCGCGTCGTTCGATGATAAGAAATTCGCCCGCCGCGCTGCACGGCTAAAGACTGCTACCCTAGTAGTCGAAACGACCTAAACCGAGAAGCTCGACCCGCATCCACAAGTGGTGGTGGCATTGGGGTTCTTAATCACAAACTGGGCGCCTTCAAGGTCGTCTTTGTAGTCGATCTCGGCCCCGACGAGGTACTGGTAGCTCATGCTGTCGATGAGCAACTGCACCCCATTTTTTTCCATGGTGGTGTCGTCTTCGTTCACCGCCTCATCGAAGGTGAATCCATACTGAAACCCAGAGCAGCCGCCGCCTTGCACGAATACCCGTAGTTTGAGCTCGGGGTTGCCTTCTTCTTCGATAAGCGCCTTTACCTTGCCCGCAGCCGACTCGGTAAATACCAATGGCGCGGGAATGTCAGGCATGGCGTCTTGCAGGTTTGCGGTTTCAACGGCGGCGTTCATGGAGTGTTTTCCTTGTGAATGATGTTTACGTGGGCAAGCGTCTAGACGATAGCAAGCCCTTAAACGCTTTTCCGACAATAAAAGTCAAGATTTCGTAATTGTGCACCTAAGGAAGCACGGGTACAAGGGTGAGCCCTGTGGTCTCTGGCAGATTGAACATCAGGTTCATGACCTGAACGCCCTGACCGGAGGCGCCTTTTACTAGGTTGTCTTCCACCACCAGAATGCAGAGCAGGTCTGACGGCCCACTGCCGCCCACCGGAGGCCGATGCACCGCAATGCGCATAAAGTTGGAGGCACGCACCGAGCGGGTTTCGGGCATCTGCCCCGCGGGGAGAACGTCAACGAAAGGCTCCTCGGCATAGCGTTTCTCGTAGAGCGCCTGAAAGTCGGTATGTAAGGCGCCAGGCAGAATGCGCGCATAGAGCGTGGCATGAATACCCCGAATCATGGGTGTGAGATGGGGCACAAAGGCCATGCGAAGCTGCTCGGCGAGCATGGGCTGCCCCCCTGCGGTGGCAATTGCCTTCAAGCCCTGGGTGATCTCTGGCCAATGCCGGTGCCCCCCCACCCCATAGGCTTTGAAGTTGTCGCCAGCCTCGGACAACAGCGTGCCTACCTCAGCCTTGCGGCCCGCGCCGCTCACGCCTGACTTGCAGTCAGCAATCAAGGAACCGGGATCGATAAGGCCTGCTTGTTCTAGCAATGGCAGATAGCCCAGTTGCACGGCCGTGGGGTAGCAGCCTGGCAGGCCGATAAGTCGAGCAGCACGAATGGCAGAACGGTTGACCTCGGGCAGTCCATAGACCGCCTGGGCCAAGAGATCGGTGCAGCTGTGTTCCATCTTGTACCAACGGGCAAATTCCTCAGGGTCTTGCAGGCGAAAGTCCGCCGCGAGGTCGATGACCCGCACCCCGGCCTCTAAAAGGCCTCGTGCCTGCTCCATGGCCACGCCATGGGGCGTTGCGAAGAACACCACATCACAGTCTTTAAGGGGGGCCTCAGCGGGGTCAGAGAATGCAAGGTGTACGCGTCCGCGTAGCGACGGAAAGAGGTCTGCTACGGGCATGCCAGTCTCTTTTCGCGAGGTAATGGCCATGATTTCTGCGTCTGGGTGCTGCGCGAGTAGTCGCAGCAATTCCACCCCTGTGTATCCGGTTCCACCAACGATTCCGATTTTGATCATGAGGGCTTCCTACCTTTTAGCTTCATAGCTTAAAGCGGTTCCCGTAGTGAGTCTGGTTGCGATGGAGGCGTCGCTAAGAAGTCTTCTGGGACGGTTTCGTTATTGTCGAAAAAACTACCCCAAGAGGCATCTAGTGGGCTAAGAGCCTTATCTTTCCCCCCCACCCGAGCCGCCTGGGTGCGGTTGTTTTCAATGAGTGTCGTTGATTTCATTCTGAAAGCCTCAAACGAAAAAGTGATTTACGGGAAGTTGATACCACACATTGATTGCCGGAAACACCACCAAGAAAAAAGGCGCCTCGTGAGCGCCTTTTTTCCATGAAGCTTAACGCTTCGAGAACTGCTTGCGCTTACGGGCTTTATGCAGACCCACCTTCTTACGCTCCACCTCACGGGCATCGCGGGTGACCAATCCGGCCTTCGAAAGCACCGACTTCAAGGTCTCATCGAAGTCGATAAGCGCACGGGTAAGCCCGTGGCGCACAGCACCGGCCTGACCCGATTCGCCACCGCCATGCACGTTCACCTTGATGTCAAAGCTCGACAGGTTGTTGGTGAGTTCGAGCGGCTGACGCACCACCATGCGCCCTGTTTCGCGCGCAAAGTACTGATCGAGCGGCTTGCCATTGACCGTAAATGCACCCTTGCCCAGCTTAATAAACACACGGGCCACAGAGCTTTTGCGCCGTCCCGTTCCGTAGTTGTAATCACCGACCATAATTGAAAGTGTCCTTTGCCAGTAAGGTTAGATCGCCAGCGGCTTGGGCTGCTGCGCAGAATGCGGGTGGCTGTCGCCAGAGTAGACCTTGAGCTTCTTGATCATGGCGTAGCCAAGGGGGCCCTTGGGCAGCATGCCTTTGACGGCAATCTCAAGTGCTCGGCCAGGAAACTTGGCCTGCATGTCACCAAAGTTGGTCTCGGTAATACCGCCGGGGTAGCCCGAGTGGCGGTAATAGCGCTTGTCGAGCGCCTTGTTACCCGTGACACGAATCTTTTCGGCGTTGACCACGACAATGAAGTCGCCCGTGTCAACGTGAGGAGTGAATTCGGGTTTGTGCTTGCCCCGAAGGCGGTGGGCAATTTCGCTGGCCAGACGGCCAAGCACTTTGTCGGAGGCATCCACCAGATACCAGTCGTGCACGACCTCGTGCGCTTTCGCAGAAAACGTCTTCATACTTTCCTTTCCTGGGATTTTTGGCCCAGCCCTTGTTGATGTCGTTTGGTGTTTAGCCAAACGTTGTACGAGAAAACTCTTAAGTATCGCTCAGAAAAGACCTTGAGTGCAAAACCTCTGGTTTTTTTGGGGCCCACATTCGTTTCTTTTGATATCAAAAAAAGATATCATTCTTCGGAGAACGCCAACCACCGTAAAACGCTTTTGGCAATTTTTGCCAAGCCAACGCAAGCGTCGATCGTGTTCGCAGACATAGAGGCGCTTATCAAAGCACTGGGGAGTTCTGTTTTAGAGCGCGAGGGGTCTCGCGTAAGAATCGAGCTTAACGGTGCGTTGTGGCGTTGCCATAGGCCTCACCCGAGTAAAGAGGCCAAACGGTATCAGGTTGAGGAAGCCCGTGAACTATTGGAACGCGCCGGAGTGCAGCCATGAACACCATGACTCTTAAAGGATACACCGCTCGTATTGAGTTCGACGAACGTGACAATCTATTCGTCGGAAGGGTTCTGGGTATCCGTGACATCGTTAGTTTCCATGGAGAGACGGTTGCAGATTTGCGGGCCGAATTTGGGTCGGCGATTAACGATTATTTGGATGACTGCAGGGAGCGGGGTATCCATCCAGAGAAACCAGCCTCTGGAAAATTGCTCTTGCGGGTTCCGCCCGAGTTGCATGGTCGTGCGCTGATCGCCGCGCATGCTGCGGGGCAGAGCTTGAATCAATGGGCAACCGAGGTATTGAGGCAGGCGGCTATGCCCAACGAAGAACCTGCTACACCCAAAAAAAAGCCCCAGATCGCGAGACCCGGGGCGTAATCCACCTTTAGAGGAGGGTGGAGGAGACAGACTTCACAGTACCGCGATTTATGTTGCGATGCAACCGTATATAGCCAAACCCTTATAAAACGGGTTGTCTTTTCTGATGCAGCGCAACCTTTCTGTCATGCAACTGTCGAATCCCTCGGAGATTCAAGGCCCAGTTGCGCCGCAGGCCCCCTGCCCCTCCTAGGCGCGGGGCGGGGGTGAGTACCGAGAGCTCACGCAACCAGGCCAACCACCCGCAGCGCGGGGCAGAGGCTGAGGGGGCGGGCGGGGGACGGCCGCTTAACTCAGACGGGTATGCCTTCGTAAATTAGTCGAGCCACCCGGTGTGGTTGACGCGCCATCTCCGCGTTTACCCATGCCTCAGAGAGCGCCTGCCGCTCTATTTTGGTGCGTTGTTGCGCTGATGCAACGTCGTGGGCGGGAAATTCCAAGAAATAGGGGCTCAAATTTGGTGACAGGCGACCGAACAGCCACAATCCTACTCACGTACAGGAGTGCGTCGTCCTGCGTACATGTCGCAGGGTGTATACAACCTCTTAGGAGAATACTGAATGAAGAAGCATCTTATTGCTGCAGCAGTCGCAGGTGCATTCGCAGTGCCCGCCATGGCGCAGGTCACGGTGTATGGCATTTTGGACGTGGGCTACAAATCCACTGAGACCACATCGGTGAGCTCCGTCAACGTTACGACCAAGACCGAATCGTCTTCGTTTGGTAACAGCGGACAGCAGTCTGGCAGTCGCTTGGGCTTTAGTGGTACAGAAGATCTCGGCGGTGGCATGAAGGCTGGGTTCGTTTATGAGCTTGGCATGGATCCTACCGAGGCTAACTATGGTGGCACATCCGCGTTCGGTGCAAACCGCCAAGGCTTTGTCTCCCTATCTGGCGGATTCGGTGAGATTCGTCTTGGACGTCAATACACCGGTCACTTCGCAGTAAACGCCGCTCACGACGCTGGCAGCACAGTTACA
>JBDLQX010000030.1:0-66801 GCA_039800345.1 Pseudomonadota bacterium
TATCCCAGTCTGTGATGTAAGGATTAGCGGGGATCTTCACAGTCGCGCCGTTCACCGTCATATCGCGCGTTCGTAGTTGCGGATGTTCGATCAGGTCATACACAGAATTAATCGCACCAAAGGCGGTCTGGGCCTCTGTCAGTCGCGCGACAGCCTCCGCATAGCTAAGTTGCAGAAAGATCTGCTGAATCAACTCTTCTAGTTCTGCGCGGTTCTGTGTCCTTAAAGAGTTAGTGATGAACCGCGCATCGACCGCAATCTCAGGCGCCCGCAGTACGCCCTCGCAGAACCTTATCCATTCCCGTTCATTTTGAATCGAAAGCACCAGCTCGCGTCCATCGGCACAAGAAAACGCGCCGTACGGGGCTATGGTGGGATGCTTTAGCCCAACACGTGCTGGTGCCCCCGTGCCGTACCGCGCCTGAAGATAGGGCACCGCCATGAGCTCCGCTGCAGAGTCAAAGAGCGAGACTTTAATTGCACTGCCGAGACCTGTTTTCGCCCTCTGAATAAGCGCCTGCTGAATACCAATAAGCGCATTCATACCAGCGGCAATATCGCAGAGTGACACCCCTACTCTTCCCCAGGGGCCCGGTGCGCCTGAGACCGCCACCAAGCCACTCTCTGCCTGCACGAGTAGATCGTAAGCCTTCCTATCCCTCAGAGGGCCTGCCTCACCGTAGCCCGATATATCGCAGGTGATCAGGCGGGGATGTGCTTTACGAAGCGCATCGGATCCAAAACCAAGCCGTGCCGCAGCACCAGGGGCAAGGTTCTGAATAAAGACATCTGCCCCTGCGATCAGCGATACAAGGGTGGATGTGTCCTCGGGGTGTCGCAGATCTAAGGCGACGGACTCTTTGCCACGATTAATCCAGACAAAATAAGAGGACTCCCCGCACACCGCGGTATCGTATCCACGCGCAAAGTCTCCCTCGGGCCGCTCGATTTTGATCACACGAGCCCCTGCATCGGCAAGCCGACTTGAGCAGTATGGCGCGGCAACCGCCTGCTCAAGCGCCACCACGACGATGCCCTCTAATGGTTTATTGATCATCTGCGCATTGCACCCCTCGAGACTGTTCTGACGGTCCAATTTAAACTATCTCGCAGCAAAGCGGGGCGCAGCCTTCTCGGAGCGGGTTCACCCCAGGTGCACAGGCTGTACCTTCCAAAGGAATAGAACATGAAGCGATTCGGCGTAATTGGAGCAGGCAATATGGGAGGTGGGATGGTGCAGAACCTTCTCTCAAAGGGCTGGGATCTGCACGTGCACGACATTGACCCGGCCGTTAGTCAACGCTGGCAATCACGCGGTGCGGTGATACACGATTCACCGCAGGCCCTGACGAAAGCCTGTGCGGTCATCGCGGTGGTGGTCGTAGATCAACCGCAGGTCAATGCGGTTTTAGAGGGCCCAACGGGGTTACTGGGTGCGATTGGATCGGCCCACACCATCATCTTGTGCCCTACCCTCTCACCCGACGACGTGCAGTCCACCGGGGCACGCGTAGAGGCGCGTGGTGCATCGATGATCGACGCGCCAATGTCTGGTGGCCCCGCCCGTGCCGCCAACGGCAGTATGAGCCTGATGGTGGCCTGCACCCAGACGCTGTTCGAAAAGCACGAGGACCTTATACATGCACTCGCAGACCCCGTCTTTCATGTTGGCCACCGATTGGGTGATGGCGCGCGTACCAAACTCGTGAACAACCTCTTGGCCGCCATCAATCTCGTCGGGGTGAGCGAGGTACTGAACCTGGCACAAAAGGTAGGCCTGAACCCCTCTACCACCTTAGAAGTCATTGAATCTTCCAGCGGGCAGAGCTGGATCGGCAGCGACCGAATGACCCGCGCATTGAAGGCGGACTGGACGCCCCTCGCCCACATGACCCTACTTGCCAAAGATTCCCGACTGGCCCTTGCCATGGCAGACCTTGCAGGCTACGACGCCCCGCTGGGAGCCGAGGCGATGAACGCCTTCACTCAGGCCTGTAAAAGTGGCTGGGCTGATTTCGACGACGGCGCCATGCTCGCATTCTTGCGCGGGGATGCGGCACCCAAGAGCAAAACAGGCAGCAAAACAAACTAACGATCTGAGCGCAGAAGGCGACTCTCACCGATCGCCCACATCTGAATACGCGTAGCTGTGGCTGGAAGATTTTCTTGGGCTTTCTGCAGATCGATCATCGGCTGTTCCACAGCTTCATCGCAGAGTCTAAAGACACCCCAATGCACACCCAAGGCCTGCCGTGCGCCCAAGTCTTGCGTAATCTGCTGGGCCTCTGCTGGATTCACATGCTGCGCTTTCATAAACCACCGTGGCTCATAGCAGCCTACCGGGACGAGAAGCCAATCAATCGGCGACCAGTGGCGTGCCATGTCTGCAAAGATTGTGCTGTACCCGGTATCGCCGGTGTAGACCAGGTGGAGGTCCTTTGTCTGTAGCCTAAAGCCTGCCCAGAGGGTCTTGTTGGTATCCCACAACGTGCGCCGACTCCAGTGGTGGGCGGGAATCATCTCCAGTGTGAGCTGTGCATTTTGACGAAGCGGCAAGGCAAATAGGGCTGTGTCATACCAGTCCATGACACGTATCGACGCGACACCCCACTCACGCAGATAGGCATCCACCCCCAGGGGGACAACAAAGGTGGGTGGGCCGCCCGGCTGCATGTTCAGCGCCCGGACAGTTCGTGCATCGAGGTGGTCGTAGTGATTATGAGAAATGAGTACCAGATCGATACGGGGAAGCTGCGCGATCGAGACGGGTGGCTCGTTATACGCCTGCGGGCCAAAACGATCGAAGGGCGAGGCCCGCCCGCTCAGTACCGGATCGATCAACACCTGCAGCCCATCGATCTGCAAATGCACACTGGCGTGACCAAGCCATGTCATGCGCCAACCCGGGCCAGGCGTCTGCAGAGTGCTAGGGTCTAGGGGTACCTTCTGCACCCGACTGGCGTCTTGTGGCGGTAGGTCGCGTATCACACGCTCCCACTGCCAACTTAAGAAATCGCCAAAACCCGGCTTATCACGTCCCCCCGGCAGATTCTGAAAGCCTTCTCCCGTATGGTGTGGCTTTTCTAAACGGCTTTCACTACGGGGGGTTGCGCAACCCACCAGACCCAAGCAGGCTGCAAGAATCAGCAAAGAAAGCGAATATCGAATTCCTTTTATTTGCCGCTCCCTATCGAGGCATCTCTCCATGACCGCCTGTCACCTGTCTGAACCCATGATACCCATCATGCTGAGGCAAGCAGATCCGCCGGCAAATTGAGGATGAAATCGTTCAGGGTCTTTGCATCACGTCCGGGCCGCATATGGTCCCGCATCTGTAGCACTGCGCTTTCGGAATTGCGCGCTTTTAAAGCCTGCACCACAGCCTCGTGCTGATCGAAGGAGGCCTGCAATCGGCCGAGGGCACCGAATGCGTGCCTTCGGTAGACCCCTGTCCGAAACCGCATCCGCATCACTTCCTGTCGAAGGAAAGGATTTCGTGACCCCTGATAAATGCGCTCATGAAACTCCAGGTTCAGTTTCTGCCAGCCCTGCAAGTCCTCTTCCGCTGCCACTAGCCGACTCTTCTCATGGAGGGCAAAGAGTTGCTGTCTCTCGTCCTCCGGCATTCGCTCACAGGCCAGGCGAACCGCAACTGCCTCGAGTTCAGCAAGGAGCTCCCAAAGGCTAAGCAACTGCTGCAGATTCATTTTTGCGACAGTGCTGCCTCCCCGGGGCATATTGGTGACCCACCCCTGTGCCTGTAGTTGTATGAGGGCCTCTCGAATAGGCGTCTTGGAAACGGCAAAGCGCTCGGAGAGTGCCCCCTCGTCAATAGGGTCGCCAGGCAATAAATCTCCCTTTGAAATCGCCTCTTCAAGGTGCAATCGAATCTGATCGCTGACTTTCATCTCGGTTTTATCCCCGCCTTATTAGGGCTAACACTTATATTTGGAATTAGCTCTTTACATATTTAGGTCGCATGAAGATATATTTACACACAACCGGGTTGTATTCCTAGATTTCATTAAGATTTTTATGCCCAAGATTCAGGCGTCTTCTGCCCTTTCCCGCTTCAAAGTAATCGACCTGTCGCGTGTGCGCGCAGGCCCCAACTGCGTGAGAATTCTTACGGACTTTGGCGCGGACGTCGTGCGGGTAGAGCCCCCCGAGGGGGTCGACCCCAACGAGGCCATGTTCGCAGCCAATCGGTCAGGAGGAGACTTTCAAAACATCAACCGCAACAAGCGGTCGATGACGCTGAACCTCAAGAAAGACGGCGCCCTAGATGTTCTCAAGCGCATGCTGGCCAGCGCTGATGTGGTCGTAGAGAACTGGCGGCCTGATGTGAAGCACCGCCTGGGACTCGATTATGAGTCGATGAAGACCATTAACCCACGCATCATTCTGGCGAGCATCTCAGGCTTCGGACAAGACGGCCCCTATGCCTGGCGTCCCGGGTTCGATCAGATCATCCAAGGTATGGGCGGCCTGATGAGCGTCACCGGCGAACCTGAGCGCGGGCCGGTAAGAGCGGGTCTTGCCGTCGCAGACCTCAGTGCGGGACTCTACTGTGCCATCGGCATTCTCGTTGCGCTGATCGAGCGGGAGACCTCCGGTGAAGGCCAGTGGGTGCAGAGTTCATTGCTCCACTCCCAGATCGCGATGATGGATTTTCAGATGGCGCGTTACCTAAACGATAACGACGTCCCAGTACAGGTGGGAAATAACCACCCGACAAGTTCCCCGATGGGCCTCTTTGAAGCAAGCGATGGCTGCTTTAATCTCGGCGCATCAGGCGAGGGAAATTGGAAGCGATGCTGTGAGGTGGTAGAAAAGCCCGAGTGGCTTAACGACCCGGAATTCCATACAGAACCGCTGCGGGTGAAAAACCGAGAGCGACTCAATGCGCTACTAGCCGTGGAGTTCTCGAAGAAAACAGTACACCAGTGGGTGTCGCTCTTGAATAAGGCGGGTGTGCCTGCTGGCCCCGTCTATAGCGTCCCCCAGGTCTTCGAAGACGAGCAGGTCAAACATCTCAAGGTAACCGAGACCCTACCCACACAGTTTGGGAAGGCCATGCATTTCATTACCCAGCCTGTGATTCTGAGTAGAACCCCCTCTAAAGTTGTCGCCCCGGCGCCGGGATGGGGCGAACATACCGATGAGGTCCTTGCAGATCTCGGCTATTCGGCGGCTGAAATCCATGATTTTCATGCGCGAGAAGTGGTATGACCGTCGGCCGTATTGATCTCTCCCTACAAGATCAGATCGCCCAGGTGACGATCGATGACATCCCACGCCACAACGCGATGTCCCTCGCGATGTGGGAGTCGCTCTTTCATGCCTTCGAGTCCATTAACAAAGTGACAGATGTGCGCGTCTGTCTGCTTCGTGGCGCGGGAGAAAAGTCCTTTGTTTCGGGCGCGAACATTAGCGAGTTTGAGACCCAGCGCAATTCGGAGGCTGCTGTCACCCACTACAACGAAACCGTTCGTAAGGCCCAGCAGGCGATCATGCGCTGTCGGGTGCCGGTAATCGCGGCAATCAGCGGGGTATGCTACGGAGGAGGGCTCGGTCTCGCGCTGAGCTGCGATCTGCGCTACGCCGCACCCGAGGCCCGCTTTCGTATGCCGGCAGCACGCATGGGGCTGGGCTACGACAGCGACAGCATGCGGGTCATTCTGCAAAATCTCGGGCCTCAGGCCACCGCAGAGCTCTTCTACTCCGCCCGAGTCTATAACGCCACGGAAGCCCAATCCGTGGGAATTATCCGATCAGTCGTCGACAACGTCTTTGACTTCTGCGCTGACGTGGCCAAGCAGATCGCTGATAACGCCCCCCTCACCATTCAGGCAGCGAAAAAGACACTACTCGCGCTTTCCGAAGACACCGATATGACGTCAGTGAAAACCGCCATCGACGCCTGTTTCAGAAGTAAGGATTATGCGGAAGGCCGGCTGGCTTTCGCAGAAAAGCGGTCCCCTCATTTCACCGGCCATTAACCAGGAGCACTTCCATGAAAGTTTTGACATCTCTGATCGGCCTTGCCCTGTCGGTCTCGACAGGCATGGCCTTGGCTTTAGGCCCGGCGCCTGCACCCCTGAAAGAGAAAGCCACCCTCACGGTAGGCTACGTGAAGGTGGGTCACCTCTCCCCCATGTTGATGGTGGAAGAGGAACTCAAGAAGATGAATATCGAAGTCAAGCGCGCGGAGTTCGTTCGCTATGCGGATGCCCGTACCGCCCTGCTCTCCAACTCCGTGGATATATCGGCAGTGGGTGCCGGCGATCTCGCGATCGTGGCCGCCCAGGGCAGTAAGAATCTGATCGGCCTGACTGGTGTTGGCAGTTCGCCAAAGTACCTCGTTGTGCGTAAGGGTGTGAAGATCGACGACTGGTCGGACATCAAGGGCAAGAAGATTGCAATCGCCCCCGGGTCTGCCGTCTGGTTTCAGTGGGCGATGACCCTTATTGAAAAGAATGTCCCCTACGACTCCTTTAGCCCGGTGAATGTTCAGGGCGGCGGCACGGCCTTCGTGCAAGCCATGAAGCGTGGCGATATCGATGCCATGGTTCTCTGGGAGCCGTTTGAGTCGCAATCTGTTGCAGAGGGCGATGCCTACTTTGCACAGAAACTCGAGTACAGCCAGTCACGTGCGGTGGGTGCGGAGCTTGGCATGCTAGCCGCCTCTGGGGAAGCCATGACCCAGAAAAAGGAGCTCGTACGCCGTTTCCTCTGGGCCTATCTGAAGGCTGAAGATACCCTGAAGAAGAGCAATGACGCCTTTGCCGACGCCTACTCCAAGTACACAGGTCTCCCGATGAATGTGACGAAGGAATCGGCCAAGATCATTAAGCTCGGAGGGGTTTTGAACCGTGATCAAGTCTCGCGTCTCGCCGAAGCTGCATTTAAGCAGGGGATCGTGCAGAAAGAAGTCACGAAAGAAGCCGCCGCACTCTACGACGACTCACTGGTTATAGAACTCAAGAAATAAATCCCCCATACCCCTATGGCAACCACCTCTCTCAATAGCCTGCGTCGGATAGTCCTTGGCGTTATCGTCCCGATCTTGGTGTTGGTCGCCTGGCAGATCGTGGGTAGCCGGCAGAATATGGCCGGCATCCTGCCGCCACCGACCCAGGTTCTTGAGGGGTGGCATGGGTGGATATTTGGTTCACCGGGCCTGGGGCTAAACCCATACCTGGGCTCTTGGCTATCGAATGTGCAGTACTCCTCGATGCGGGTGGCGCAAGGATTCTTCCTCGCCGCTCTCATTGGGGTGCCTCTCGGGCTTCTGATTGGTTGGAGTCGGCTGATTCAGCAGCTATTCGATCCAGTCATTCAAAGTCTTCGTCCCATCCCCATTACAGCCTGGCTGCCCTTTTCGATTGCCATGTTCGGCATTCGCGACATGGGCGCCATCTTTTTAATCTTTCTTGGGGGCTTCTACGCCATCGTGGTAAACACGACACAAGGGGCGCGTGACGTCGAACGAAATCTGGTGCGTGCCGCCCTCATGATGGGGGCCAGTAAAAGGCAGTTGCTTTACCGCGTGGTGCTCCCCGCGGCGATGCCCTCAATTTTTACCGGTCTGAGAATTGGCCTGGGTATTTCGTGGACAGCGGTCATCGTCGCCGAGATGGTGGCGGTTAAATCCGGCCTGGGATACGTACTCTGGGATGCCTATTACGTTGGCCGCATGGACATTGTCCTTGCCGACATGGCCTCAATTGGCATCATGGGATTCTTAACCGACCGTCTCATCGTCTTCATTGAACAAAAGGTTTTGGTCTGGCGCATCCTTCAGAGCCATTAAAAGACATGTCCCATATCTCTATCGATAAGCTCTTCAAGACTTACCCCGGTAATCCGCCGGTAAAGGCCCTGGAAGACATTGACCTCAAGGTGTCCCCAGGTGAACTTGTTGCCTTACTAGGCCCGTCGGGATGCGGCAAATCCACGTTGCTCAACCTCATTGCCGGCTTCGAAAAGCCAAGCCAAGGCACCCTGCTCGTAGATGGTACGGAGGTTCTGTCCCCAGGCCCCGACCGCGGGGTGGTCTTCCAGGAGGCGGCTCTGTTTCCTTGGCTCAGTGTCTGGGAGAACGTGATTTTTGGCCCTAAGGTGCAGGGCATGGCGAGAAGCGAGTATGAGGACCGTGCCCACGAGATGTTAAAGATCGTAGGGCTCAGCGATTTTAAAAACCACCTCCCTGTTCAGCTCTCTGGCGGTATGCGCCAACGCGTGGGAATCGCCCGTATTCTTACCCTAGGCTCCCGCGTTCTTCTCATGGACGAGCCCTTTGGCGCCCTCGACGCACAGACGCGGCTCACCATGCAGGAGTTGTTGCTCTCTGTCTGGCAGCAGCTCAAACCTACGATTATCTTCGTCACACACGACATCGATGAAGCCATCTTCTTGGCGAGCCGCATTTATGTCATGTCGGCGCGTCCCGGCCGCATTCAGACATCCATCACGGTACCCCTGGGGCGTCCGCGTACCGTCGCCGATACGGCGAGTGAGACGTTCTCTGCGCTCAAGCTTCAAATACTGAACCTGATTCGGCACTAACCACTATGGCAAACCCGCGTATCCCGTACTGCTTCTCTGATGACGGCCCCCCCCTAAAAGCGATGCCTGAGGGCGCCATCATGGTTCACCTTGTAGTGAATGTTGAGCACTGGCAGTTTGAGTCCAGCATGCCGCGCACGATCATTACCCCACCGCATGGGAAAGAGACTGTTCCTGACGTTCCCAACTTTAGCTGGGCCGATTACGGTATGCGTGCGGGGCTCCCACGCATTCTGCGGGCCATTGAAGAAAGGGGCCTTCCTGCTTCTACAAGCATCAATGCAGGGGTGATCACCGCCTACCCTCAGGCGGCCCAGGCCATGCGGGCTATGGGCATGGAGTTCGTGGGACATGGAATTCATCAGAAAAGCCTTAATCACAACCAGGGCGAGTCTGAAGAGAGCCTGATCGCGAAAAGCCTTGCGATGATCACGAATTTCACCGGGCAGCGCCCCCGAGGGTGGTTGAGTCCAGGCCTACGGGAGACATTTGACACCCCAGAGCTTCTAAAGAAGCAGGGTCTTGAGTACGTCTTTGACTGGGTCGTTGACGACGTACCGCATTGGATGCAGACAAAGGAGGGCCCCCTATTGGCACTTCCATACAACCTGGAGATCAACGACTCCATTGTTTACGCCATAGAGAGACACACGAGTGATGAAATGTATGAGCGGCTCGTGCGCACGCTTGCATTATTTGAAGAGGAAGCCAAGCGTCGACCCCGCGTTCTCGGCATCGGGCTGCACCCACACCTCATCGGCGTGCCGCATCGTTTTGGAAGCTTTCAGAGAATGCTGGATCTGCTGATGAAATCGTCAAACGTCTGTTTTGTCACCGGCGGGCAGATCGCCGATTGGTTCAAGGCGCAGGTTTCCGCACCTGCGATGTAAGGCATAGTAAAAAATGAACCTTCATATCGCTGATAAGCAGGTCGTTGTGACGGGTGGCTCCAAGGGTATCGGCCTGTCTATCGCGCTGCAGTTTGCGCGCGAAGGGGCCAGACCGGTTCTGGTATCACGCAACCGTGACAATCTCAGCCATGCGCTCTCTACCTTTGCGGCACAGGCACTACCCACCCCCGAGATTGCAGAGATCGATCTGTCTGCAACGGGTTCCGACCGCGCGCTTTTTAATCACGTTCCTAAAGCGGATATTCTGATCAATAACGCAGGGGCGATTCCTGGCGGCAGCATCCATGACATCTCCGAGGAAGCCTGGCGGTCCGCTTGGGAACTCAAGCTCTTTGGCTACATCAACCTCACCCGACGCTATCTTGGCGCCATGGAAGATCGAGGCCAAGGCGTCATCTGCAACATTATCGGAATGGCGGGGGTCGCCCCGCGCTATGAGTACATCTGTGGCTCGATGGCCAACGGCGCGTTAATTGCCTTCACCAATGGCATCGGCGCCGGTAGTGTTCGTAAGGGCGTACGGGTCTTCGGTATTAACCCCTCGCCAACGCGGAGCGATCGCATCGAGGGCGTATTGAAGCAGCAGGCGGCGAGCAAACTCGGCGATGCAAGCCGATGGCAGGAGATGATTCAAAAACTCCCCTTTGGTCGACTGGCTGAACCCGATGAAATTGCGGGACTCACCGTTTACTGTTGTTCCCCCCAATGCGGCTATCTGAGCGGTACCGTCATCAACGTCGACGGCGGACAGTTTTACGCCCCCAACTAATTTCAAGAATGATGGATACAGAAAACAATTTTGAGCTTCTGCGCGACGGCGTGCGACAGGTTGTCTCCCAGTTTGATTCCCGTTACTGGCAGGAGATTGATGAGGCCCGGGCATTTCCTGAGAAGTTTGTTGATGCCCTTACTGCTGCGGGCTGGCTCTCAGCACTCATTCCAGAGGAGTACGGGGGCTCTAACCTTAGCCTTGTTGAAGCCAGCGTGATCATGGAGGAGATTAATCGCGCAGGTGGTAATTCCGGCGCATGCCACGGGCAGATGTATGTGATGGGGTGCCTGGTGCGGCATGGTTCCCAGGCCCAGAAAGAGAGCCTGCTCCCACGCATCGCTAGTGGCGAACTACGCCTTCAGTCTATGGCAGTCACAGAACCCACCACCGGGACGGATACCACGCAACTCAGAACCATCGCTGAGCGAAAAGGTGATCGCTATGTTGTCAACGGGCAGAAGGTCTGGACGTCACGTCTTCAGCATTCTGACTACATGCTGCTGCTTGCCCGCACCACGCCGTTGGCAGAGGTGAAGAAGAAGTCTGAGGGCCTATCGGTCTTTCTCGTCGACCTTCGGGAGGCGGTGGGTAAATCAATTACGGTGCGCCCCATTCGCAATATGGTCAACCATGAAACGAATGAGATTTTCATCGACAACCTAGAGATTCCCATTGAGAACCGTATCGGCGAGGAAGGAAAGGGTCTGAAGTACATCCTAGACGGACTCAACGCCGAGAGAATTCTAATTGCTGCGGAATGTATTGGTGACGGTTATTGGTTCATTGAGAAGGCAAAGGAGTATGCGAATCAGCGGGTGGTATTCGATCGCCCAATTTCCAAAAATCAGGGTATCCAGTTTCCGATCGCACGGGCCTTTGTGAACGTAGAGGCAGCCAGCCTCATGCGTTACGAGGCCGCGCGACTCTTCGACCGCCAACAGCCCTGTGGCGCGCAGGCAAATATGTCAAAGCTGCTCGCGGCGGACGCCTCCTGGGAGGCTGCAAACGTCTGCTTACAGACCCACGGCGGATTTGGCTTTGCGGCAGAGTACGACATCGAGAGGAAATTTCGCGAGACCCGCCTTTATCAGGTCGCGCCGATCTCCACGAACCTCATCCTCTCCTATGTGGGTGAGCATGTGCTGGGTATGCCCAAGTCTTACTGAGCAAGAGATCGCCATGGCCCTACCGCAATCCTGGGACACCTTAGAACTGCAGTTTCTAGACGACCATGTCCTACAGATCAGCCTAAACCGCCCTGAAGTCGGCAACGCGATTAATACGCGTATGGGGCAAGAGCTTCTTGCGCTTGCAACGCAGCTCACCGAAGATGCCCAGGACATACGTTGCGTTGTACTCACCGGTGCAGGCCCCAAGATATTCTGCGCAGGCGGAGACCTGAAGGAGCGTAACGGAATGTCGCGTGCCCAGTGGACACACCAGCACGAGATCTTCGAGCGTGTCTCCTGGGCGCTGGTCGACCTGCCGATCCCCCTCCTTGGCGCAGTCAATGGCCATGCCTATGGAGGTGGTCTTGAGCTCGCGCTGTGCTGTGATTTTGTTTACGCAAGCAGTCAGGCGCGATTTGCCTTGCCGGAAGTCACCCTAGGCATCATGCCGGGCATGGGGGGCACCCAGAATCTTCCAAGAACCATCGGAGAACGGCGGGCGAAGGAACTGATGATGACGGGGCGCGCCTTCACTGCACAGGAAGCACTGGATTGGAACCTCGTAAACCTTGTTGTGGAGCCGGACCATCTGCGGGATACGGCACTGAATACCGCTCAGACCATCGCGCGAAATGCCCCTCTATCGATTCGGCAGGTAAAAAAAGCGGTCCGGTTTGGGGGGCAGATGGAGTTACGTACCGCCTATCGGTTCGAGATTGAGGCCTACAACCAGCTGGTCGATACGGAAGATCGCAGAGAGGGCGTTCTCGCGTTTAACGAGAAGAGACCGCCCCGATTCAAAGGGCGGTAGTGAACGACAGCGCTTCCGATCCCTGGAGCGCGTGGCTCGTGCGGTCGCTGGGTCGGCCGATCTCCTTAGACGACCGCGTGCGGGCCGCCCTACATCTGCTGGACTGGATGGGCTGTGCCCACCTAGGCAGTACCAGCGAGATGGGGCGCGTTCTAGATCAGTGGTCAGGCATGCGGGCGTCTGGGACGAGTTGGGCCTGTGGCAGTAACCGAGGATTACCGGCCGCAGAAGCGACCTTCTGGAATGGGTGCCTCGGTTCTTGTCACGAGATGGACGATGTGCACAGAGAAGCAGTAGTGCACCCTGGGGATATCGTCATTCCCGCCGCGCTCGCCGTAGCACAACGGGAGAATGTGGAAGCCTCAGCGCTCCTTGATGCCATCGTGGTTGGCTATGAAACCGCGATTCTGCTCGGTCTGCTTGCTGATAAGGGCCACTATGCCCACTGGTACACCACGGCAACGGCGGGAGTCTTTGGCAGTGCAATGGCCACATCACGTCTCCTCGGCCTGAATACCCTACAGATGCAGAATGCCCTGGGATTGGCGGGTATGCAGTCCTCTGGGGTATGGCAATGTCGACTGGAGGCTGGCCTCGCAAAGCAGCTTGCCACTGGACATAGTGCACAGGCAGGGCTCCTGGCTGCAGACTTAGCGGCTGCAGGCATGACGGGGCCGCTCGCCATACTGGAGGGCGCTCTTGGCTGGTTAAAGGCCACCTCAGGTAACTGCGACGAGCCACGTGCTCGGTCTCTCCTGCAGGTTACCGACGACGCCCCGTGGCGCCTACACGAGGTGAGTTTTAAACCCTGGTCTGCCTGTCGGCATGTACACCCGGCCATTGAGTGCGCCTTAAAGCTCCACGCCATGGGGTGCGCTGCGCGTGACATTACACAGATCGCACTAGATACCTATTCTGTAGCGCTGTCCTTTGCTCACCAGCGGCATCCCAAGACATCCCATGAGGCGAAGTTCAGCCTAGAACACGCCGTCGCCTGGTCTCTGGTCCACGGGAGCTTCGGGCTGGAGGCCACGGCACCGGCCAATCTGAATGACCCTGCCTGTAGTGCCTTACGTGCCCGTGTGTCGCTGCATGTAGGTGCAGAGCAAGAAGCGGTATATCCACGAAGCTTCGGTGCGTGTCTGCGCGTTCTCACCAAGGGCAGTAAGGCGATGACCACTGAAGTGGTGCATGTACTCGGAGACCCTGAGAATCCGCTAAGCCCGGGGCAGCTGGAGACGAAGGCCATCGATCTGCTTTTGGCAAGTGGATGGGCCCGCCCGAGGGCAGAGGCGCTTGTTTCCGTCTGCCGCAGTCTGCCGTACGAAAAAACGCTGGATTCCCTATGGACCTGCCTTGCGGAAAAGCACTAGCGCCAGAGTGCATCAAGCCTAGCGCCAAGGGACAGCAATCGCTCGTCTTGTCCGGGAGGCGCCAGAAACTGGCAGGATGTTGGCAGCCCCTCCGATGGACACGGAAACGACAAGGCCGGGGTGCCCAGTATGTTGGCGAGACAGGCAAAATCTGCCTGATTAGGAGGCACAGGCGCGCCATGGGCAAAGGCAGTACCCGGCGTTGTCGGTAAGAGTAAGACATCGACATCCGAAAAAATCGCCTGAGATTGCCTACGCAAGCCGTACAACAACAGCCGGATACTCTCCCGCTTTTCTTCTGCTGTAGCAGCACCGTATCGAAACATCTTCTGCAACGCCGGGCTCAGCCCCAACAGGCTAGGACCCAGGGCTTCGAGCCAGTACTCCGCGCCCTCCCACTCGCTTAAAAGAAAAGCGCCCAGGCGCGTGGATGCGGGCGACCATCCCGGAAGGTCGATGCTGCAGAGTAGTGCACCATGGGCTGCCAACGCCTGCTGCGTGTGCAGCCAGCCCGTGCGCACATCCGCGGCCAACGCGACCTGCTCAACCTGCCGAGGTATCCCCACCCGAAGGGACTGCCACGCCCTGTCCGGTGGCCGGAGTCGCGCGGGAAGTCCTAGGAGACAGGCAGCAATATCAGCCAGGTCTGAACCCGTTCTCGCCAAGGGACCGGCGACGTCAAGCGTGGGACTCAAGGGAATCACCCCATCCATAGGCAACCAGCCACGGGTTGGGATGAACCCCATGACACCGCAGTAGGCCGCCGGAATACGAACTGAACCCATGGTGTCTGTCCCCACGGATAGATGACATAAACGATCCGCCACCGCGGCGGCAGAACCACCACTAGAGCCTCCGGGGGTATAGCCGTCACGTAGGGGGTTCATGCACCGCCCATAGACCGGGTTATCGGTGGTGGCTCCTAGGGCAGCCTCATGCATCGTGGCTTTGCCCAGCAAGACCATACCAGCGTCACGAAGCCGCCGATAAAGACTTGCGTCTTTATCCGGCCGCCGCTGGCCAAACGCCGCCGTACCAGCCGTACACGGCATACCAGCCACATCGATATTGTCTTTCAATGTGAGCATCAAACCATCAAGGGGGCCGAACGCCTGCCCCCGGCGCCAGCGTTCTGCACTGGCCTCGGCCTGACGCATCGCCGAATCGCCACTCACATGAATGAAAGCATGGAGCAGTGGCGCTCTCTGCTGAATCTTCGCAAGGTGGGCTTCGGTAACAGCAACCGGCGTGATCTCACCGCTCTGGTAGGCAGACCGTAGCGCTGTCGTGTCTAGCAAAGTAAGGTCAGTCTCCCGATCCAGACGGTTCATAGCAGCGATATCTTTCTCATTGCGGCGGGCAACGGATCCCCTTGCAAGAGGCAAAGGGGCAACAGCCACCACCTTGATAGAATTTTGACATGCTCATTGCGTATGCGGGCCTCTTTGTTAGCGCCTTTGTCTCGGCGACGCTTTTTCCTGGTGGATCCGAGGCGTTGCTGGTGGGGCTTCTGGTGTCCGGAGAGTATGCGGTTGTAGCGCTCTTGCTCGTTGCCACCGCCGGCAACGTACTGGGGTCTGTTGTGAACTGGGGCCTGGGGCGATGGGTTGTGCGGTTTCAGGATCGCCCCTGGTTTCCCCTATCGCCGGAAAAACTCTCCCAGGCGCAGCGGTGGTACCAACGCTATGGAAAATGGAGCCTGCTGCTGAGTTGGGTGCCTATCATCGGTGATCCCCTCACGGTAGCGGCAGGAATTATGCGCGAGCGGTTCTTGGTCTTTCTGCTGCTCGTGACCCTTGCCAAGTTTGGGCGTTACCTTGCGATTGTTCTGTTGACCACGGAAATTACCGGCTGAGTTCATTGACGCAGGCTATGCTCTCTTCTTCCATGACCTTCAGCACCAAAGATCAAGACCTTCGTCAATCTAAGCCGCTCGGGTCGGCGCATCCGCGCAATGCCCCGTATCAGGCCTTTCGGGCGTAAGTCCTGCAACGCCCCGCAGCCTAAAAATATGAGCGCCCTTGCCTGGCCGTGGCCAGACCTTGCAGTGGTTCGTATCGCCCGAGCGACGGCATCGGCAACGCTATAGGCGCGCAAGGGCCTTCTTAAACCGTGTCAAAAGTTCTCCGACCTCTTCCTCGGAAATGATTAAGGGCGGGCAAAACGCAATCGTGTCGCCAATCGCCCGTACGATCAGCCCCTCTTCCTCCGCAATGCGCGCACACTCTTTGCCATAGCCTGGGATCAGCTCCACCCCTGCGAGTAGTCCGATTCCACGTACCTCCTTCACCAAGGGATGCTGCCCCTGCAGCTGCCGCAGCCCATCAAGAAAAGGGGTGCTCACCGCGCGTACATGGTCGACGATATTCTCTTCTTCATAGATTTTAAGTGTCTCTAAAGCAACCGCGGAGGCCACAGGATGGCCAGAGTAGGTCATCGTTAAACCGAAAAGCCCGAGCTCCCCACTCTGCCGCTCAATGGCCTCATAGACCCGTGGCCCAATCATGAGGGCGGAGATAGGGATATAGGCACTAGACAATGCCTTGGCACAGATAAGCAGGTCGGGGGCAAGGTGCATCGTGGTCGAGCCAAACATATTGCCAGTGCGGCCGAACGCGGTCACCACTTCGTCGCAGACCAATAAGATGTCGTGGCGCTTGAGAAGCGCCTGCAGCTCTGCATAGTAGCGGGCGGGGGGCACGACAATGCCGCCTGCGCCCATCACAGGCTCCACAAAGAAGGCGGCAATGGTATGGGCCCCCTCCTTCTCTATCAGCTGGGCAATGTCGGCGATCAGGCGATCACTAAAGGCCTCTTCAGACTCACCTTCATGACTGAGCCGCGTGAAATGCGGGGTGGTGACGTGCAGGAACCCTGGGAGGGGTAGGTTAAACCGGTCATGGGCGTAGCTCACGCCGGAGAGGCTCGCAGCCGCAATGGTGTTGCCATGGTACGCAAGCTTGTGGGCGATAAACTTTCGCTTCTCTGGCTTGCCCACTGCATTCCAGAAGTACCAACTCAGGCGGGCTGCGCAGTCGTTGGCCTCAGATCCGGTACTGGAGAACCAGATCCGAGACATAGGTACCGGCGCCATCGACAAGAGCTTCTCAGCAAGGGCAATAACCGGTGGATGGCTCTTGTGATTTGTAAGAGGATAGTAGGCGAGCTCCTTCATCTGCCGATAGGCAACATCGGCAAGCCTCTCGTTACCATAGCCCAGGGCAATACACCAGAGACCCGACATGGCCTCGAGGTAGTCTCGGCCGTGGATATCTCGCACCCAGACCCCTTTACCTGACTGAATCACACTGGCACCACGCTTGGAATGCAGCGACAGGTTTGTGAGGCCATGGACAACGGCCTTGGCATCTCGTGACTGCAGCGATTCGACATCTAGCATGTACTGTCCTTTAAGAGAAGAATGACCAGGCGCTATGATGAGGCATCTGTGTGTGTAATTGGCAACTCTCTTTAAGAAAGAAAGACTTCTGCAATGGCCCAATATGTCATGTCGATGCTCCGCGTGAGCAAGGTGGTTCCCCCAAAGCGGCAGATCATCAAAGACATTTCGTTGTCCTTTTTTCCCGGCGCAAAAATCGGGCTACTGGGACTCAACGGCTCCGGGAAGTCCACTGTGCTGAAGATCATGGCCGGTGCGGATAAGGAGTTTGATGGCGAGGTGCAGCATCTGGCCAGGGTCTCGATCGGCTACCTACCACAGGAGCCGCAGGTTGATGCGTCAAAGACGGTACGGGAGGAGGTTGCGGCAGGCCTGGGCGAGATTGCCCAGGCACAGCAGCGTCTCGAGGAGATCTATGCGGCCTATGCGGAGCCCGACGCCGACTTCGATAAGCTTGCGGAGGAACAGGGCAAACTGGAAGCCATCATTGCGGCCGGGGGCGCCGATATGGAAACCCAGATGGAAATTGCCGCCGATGCCCTGCGGCTTCCCCCATGGGAGGCTGTCATTGGCAATCTTTCCGGCGGCGAGAAACGACGGGTGGCGCTCTGCAAACTCTTGCTTTCTAAGCCCGATATGCTGCTCCTCGATGAGCCTACTAACCACCTCGATGCAGAATCTGTCGACTGGCTCGAGCAATTCCTCACACGCTTCCCAGGAACCGTCGTCGCGGTCACCCATGATCGGTACTTCCTCGACAACGCAGCCGAATGGATTCTTGAACTCGATCGTGGGCACGGGATTCCCTGGAAGGGTAACTACTCAAGCTGGCTAGAGCAGAAGGAGGCCCGGCTCGAGCAAGAGAACAAACAAGTCGATGCCCACATGAAGGCGATGAAGCAGGAGCTTGAGTGGGTGCGGCAGAATCCGAAGGCACGGCAGGCGAAGTCAAAGGCCCGGCTCGCGCGCTTTGAAGAGATGAACAGCTTTGAGTATCAGAAGCGCAATGAGACGCAGGAGATCTTTATTCCACCCGGCGAGCGACTGGGGGAGAAGGTGATTACCTTTACGGATGTCTCGAAGTCTTTTGGCGATCGGCTGCTCATGGACCAGCTCTCATTCTCAATACCGCCAGGGGCAATCGTAGGCATCATCGGCCCCAATGGCGCGGGAAAGTCGACCCTCTTTAAAATGGTTCAGGGAAAAGAAAAGCCCGATGCGGGCTCTATTGAGATTGGACAGACCGTTAAGATTTCCTCGGTTGATCAGTCGCGCGAAGGGCTAGACGACAGCAAGACCGTATTTGATGCGGTTGCCGACGGGGCAGACACCCTGACAGTAGGCAAGTTTGAGATGCCATCACGGGCCTATCTCGGGCGGTTTAACTTCAAAGGGGGTGACCAGGGCAAAGTGGTGGGCAATCTGTCGGGGGGTGAACGCGGGCGCTTGCATCTTGCAAAGACGCTCATTCAAGGGGGCAACGTGTTGCTGCTTGATGAGCCCTCGAACGACCTCGATGTGGAGACCCTACGAGCGCTCGAAGACGCGCTACTAGAGTTCGCCGGCTGCGTCTTGGTCATTTCTCACGACCGCTGGTTCCTCGACCGCATCGCAACCCATATCCTTGCCTGTGAGGGCAACTCGCACTGGGAGTTCTTCGCAGGCAACTATCAAGAATATGAGGAAGATAAGCGGCGCCGCCTAGGCGAAGAGGCGGCAAAGCCCAAACGGATTCGCTATAAGCCGATGACTCGTTAGCCCCGAAGACCCACTGCAAAAACGCGTATCATCTCGGTTGTTAAGGGTTATCACCAGTCCTTGGGGGTCGCTATGCAATATGCCAGCACATATCTCTTTATTTTCTTCGGAATCATTGTCCTTCTGCCGTTTCTCTACCCGATCTACCTGGTGCGTAGTCGGGGCGTTGATGGCGGGGTCACTTCGCGACACACCAAAGTCTTTGCCGTCGTCTTCGGTGTTCTTGTTGGGGTAACCATCGCCCTCACGCTCATTAAAAACAGTCTCGGCTAAAGGTCCTTACCTCTCTTCCTGATTTCTCATTACGGCCCCCACGAGGGCCGTAGGAAAGTTTTTTCGTGACACATATGTCCCAGGGCACGGTCATTATTGTGCTTGCCCTTCTGCTTGGCCTTCAGCCAGTCACCACCGATCTCTACCTCCCAGCACTCCCGGCAATCACCGCAGGCTTCGGGGCCTCAATGTCTCAGGCCCAACTTACGCTTTCTGCCCTGGTGCTAGCCTTCGGGCTCTCACAGATGGTCTGGGGGCCGTTGTCCGACCGCTTCGGCCGTCGGCCCACCCTGTTGGTAGGAATGGTGGCCTATGTGCTCGCCTCCATTGGCAGCGCATTCTCCGGGTCTATGGAGCAACTGATCGGGTGGCGGGTCGTTCAGGGGCTTGCCATGGGGGCAGGCATCGTCGTTGCACGCGCAATTGTGCGAGACCTCTATGACCATCTCGAGGGCGCGCGGATCATGAGCAAAGGACTCACTGGGCTCGGTGTCTTCGCCTGCGTGAGTGCGCCAGTCGGGGGGCTACTCACCGAGTTCGTGGGCTGGAAGACTGCGCTTTTGGCGCTAGCGGTATTTGGGGCGATCTGTCTCGCAGTGCTTGTCGCACGGCTAGAAGAGACCCTACGGCAGCCAAACCCCGACGCGCTTCGGCCACGCATTCTGGTGAAAAACTGGATCACCATTGCCCGAAGCGGAAGCTTCTGGGCCTTTGCCCTGCTAGCCACGACCAGCTACGGCGGCCTTTTCACTTTTCTCGCCTCTTCCTCTTTCGTTTATATCGAGGTGCTCGGCCTGTCGCAGTCTCAGTACGGCTTTGTGATGCTCTCAAGTTCGCTTGCCTATATCAGTGGAACGTTTTTCTGCCGATGGCTTCTGCGCAGAATGAGCCTGACAAGAACCGTGAAGCTCGGTGCATTTATTACCCTCGGTGCGGGATCTCTCCAGGGCCTGTTGGCACTCTCGGGCGTAGACTCCATTGCCGCGCTGCTTGTACCTTGGTGGTTCTACATGCTGGGGCATGGCATTCATCAGCCCTGCGGACAGAGTGGTGCAGTGGCCCCCTTCCCGCAGATGGCAGGTGCCGCGTCGGCCCTCAGTGGGCTCATTATGATGTCGACTGCCTTTGCCATCGGCTCGTGGCTTGGCGTCTCGCTTGCGAGTACCGCAGGGGAAGCGCGTACTGTGCTCCCCATGTCACAGGGCATCTGGTTCTGGAGCATCGTGCTGGCCGTCGTGGCACTTACTCTCGTGCAGAGGCAAAAGACCTAAGCGCGCCACGCCCGCAGATACGCGTTACCGTTAATGCAGGCGCCGATAGATCTCTTCGGCCAGACCCACCGAGACGCCCTCGACCGTTGCCAGGTCGTCTACGGAGGCCTTCTTGAGTCCCTGAAGCCCGCCGAATCGAGACAAGAGGCGCTGTCTGCGCTTTGGGCCCACGCCCTCGATCTCATCCAATACCGACCCCATACGCGCCTTCGCACGCTTCGCTCGCATGCCGGTGATCGCGAATCGGTGTGCCTCATCGCGGATCTGTGCGATGAGCATCAACGCGCCATGGTCGCGACCCAGGGCCAATTCTCGACCATCGGGAAAGATTAGGCGCTCCAGTCCCACCTTTCGGCCCTCGCCTTTGGCAACCCCCACGAGCATGCTGGTGTCGTGCCCCAGGGTCTCGAAGACCTCCATAGCCACCGATAACTGCCCCTTGCCGCCATCGATCAGCACAAGATCGGGCAGGCTTTCGATCTCTTCATAACGTCGCCGCAAGGCCTGTCGCATAGCGGCATAGTCATCACCGGCCGTGATGTCTTGGATATTGAACCGCCGGTATTCTGATGACTGCATGGCGTGGTGGTGATAGACCACACACGAGGCCTGCGTGGCCTCGCCACTGGTATGACTGATGTCAAAACACTCTGCCCGCAAGCTCGCAAGGTCCTCATCATCAGTCGATAGGCCCAATGTTTCTGCCAACAGACGGGTACGCGCCTCTGCGCCACCCTGCTCTTGGGCCCGCCGAACCAGCGCCAGGCGCGCATTGTCTTCGGCCAGACGTAACCAGTCGCGGCGTTTGCCCTGCGGGGCATGCAGCACACGCACCACATGTGACTGTCCTACCGAGAACCATTCGGAAAGCGACTGCACCGAAGTCTCACGATTGACTACCAGTGTCGCGGCAGGCGGGGTATCCAGATAATGCTGGCTGGCAAAGGCCAGTAACGCCTCATCGAGCGTGTCCTCCGACTCAGGGCCGGTAATCTGCGCCGAAAAATAGGGCCGATCACCGAGGTGTCGCCCGCCGCGCACCATCGCGAGATTCACTACCACCCGCTGCCCGTCGCCGACGACTGCCAAGATATCGCAGTCTTGAATCGATTCGGTCTCCATGGAGTGTTGCTGTAAGACCCGAGACAATGCGCCAATCTGGTCACGATAGACCGCGGCCTCTTCGAAGGCCAGCCGATCGGACGCCGCCTGCATATCGGCCTGCAGTGCGCTCAGAACCTCCTCGTGGCCTCCGCGGAGAAACGAGAGCGCCCGCGCGACATCCCGCTGATACTCCTGCGGACTAATTTCGTTCACACAGGGGGCACTACACCGATGGATCTGGTGAAGGAGACACGGCCGCGAACGGTTGGCCAACACGTTATCGGTGCAGCTGCGCAGACGAAAGACCTTCTGCAGAATCAGAATGCTCTCCTTGACCGCCCAGGCGTTGGGAAAAGGCCCGAAGTAGTCGGCGTTTCTATCGACCGCGCCGCGGTAGTACGAAATCCTCGGAAAGGCATGCCGGCTCATGCGAAGAAACGGATACGACTTATCGTCACGAAAGAGAATGTTGTAGCGAGGAGACTGGGTCTTAATTAGGTTGTTCTCAAGAAGCAGTGCCTCTGCCTCAGAACGCACCACCGTGTATTCGGCCGCCTCAATCTGCGACACCATGTGGGCAATGCGTGGGCTATGGCCTGTCTTCTGGAAATAGGAGGAGACCCGCTTCTTGAGGTCTTTTGCCTTTCCCACATAAAGAAGCTGCCCCTGCTTGCTAGAAAACCGATAGACCCCCGGAAGGCTCGGCAGGCCTGAGAGAAACGCCTTCACGTCAAAGCCGTCGAAGGCCCTCTCAAAACTATTGGGCACTTCGCTCACCGCGGCACCGTAGCCTGATCAACCATGGTCCGCGCGCAGGCTACGATCTCCGCAAACATAGCTGGGGTCAGTCTTCCTGTATTGATGTTGTAACGACTCGGATGATAACTATCGAGAATATGTGTTTGCCCCACCGCATGGACAGCACCATGGGCAAAGGCGAGGTCGCCGCGCTTCTTACCGAACAGTTTCAGATCGAAACATCGAACAACGGCATCGTGCGAGACAGCGCCCAGACAGAGGATGACATGCGGCGCAACGGCTGAAATTTCTGCCTGCAGGAACGGCCGGCAGTTACTCGCCTCTATCGGTAGCGGCTTATTGTCCGGCGGAAGACATTTGACCGCATTGGTTACACGGCAGTTGATCATCCGGAGATCGTCCCGGGCATGGACCGACCGTGGACCCGTGGAAAAGCCCTGTGAGAACAGACTGCCATAGAGGAGGTCGCTACAGGCATCTCCGGTAAAGGGCCGTCCAGAGGCATTGGCCCCGTGCATTCCCGGCGCCAGGCCCACCACCAAAAGCGCGGCGTGCAGATCGCCAAACGGCGGCACAGGGCGACAAAAATAGGTTGGGTGTTTCTGATGCACCTGACCAAGAAAGCTGGCCAATCGTGGGCAGCGCCGGCAATCGGCATCGTATATCACGCTAGCATCTGTAGTCGTCTTGGACATGAGGTTTACCAAATCGTCTGATTATTTATCAAACAGCATCGGTATTGTCCCTTACATCGTGAACTGCTCCCTAGCAGCCACCTTCCGTGGCGGCCCATAATGCGCCATGTCCTCGGCGATACGGCTCCTTCACGGTGATTTTGGTAGGCTGGCGCTGCTGCAAATGGATGCGGCGCTGGTAACCCATGCCCACCACCATTGCCATATCCTGATCAAGGCATCGGGCCCCGATACCGCCTTCTGCGTCAATGGCCAGACAGCGCCACTCACAGACGAGAATGCGGTGCTCATTAATGCCTGGGAGCCCCATGCCTATATCCATGCGCTGGAGAACCCCGACGAGCATCCAGTCATTCTGGCCCTCTACCTCGAACCCTCCTGGCTATCGCGTTTCTCCAAAGATATTCATCCCGGTCTCTATCCAAAGTTCTTTGCGCGATGCTGCTCAGCGCTTCAGGATCACCAGAAGCGACTGATTGAATCAATCGTGATGGAGCTATGGTGGTCAGACACCATCGCCCACGACAAGATTGAAATCATTCTCGCTGAGCTCAGCCTCTCCTTTCTGGAGGGCGCAGACAGTGCGGTACGGACCTTCTCCCAGAAGCACCGCCAGGACAGAAACTTTATGGATGCGCGGGTACGACGCGCCATCGGGCTCCTCAAGGAGAACCCCGACCTTGCCTCCGACATGGCAACCCTCGCCCAGGCTGTCGACCTCTCGCGGTCGCACTTCTTTGAACTCTTCCGTCGCTGTACAGGCCTCTCGCCCTTGGTCTATGCCAACGCCTTGAAGATGGAACGGGCATTCCATGCCCTGGCGGTGACAGCCAAGCCGATGGAAGATATTAGTAGCGACCTGGGGTTCTCCGCCCAGAGCCATTTCTCGCGTTTTTTCCGACAGCATCAAGGCGTGGTGCCGAGCCATTACCGCAGACAGGTAGAAGCCAAAGAATTTCGGACGATCTGATCAATAGGCAGACGCCCGCGCAAAACGCCGGCCAGTAAGGGCTGTGTAGCCTAGAGGAGGTTCGTAGAGTGGTGGTTATCAGACCCACCACCCTATGAAACTTTCCGAGACCCCCCAATCACTACGGCCGTCGAGCCCGCCCGATCTCTTGCGGGTTGAAGACGGCTATCTGCTTGCCGGGAAGGGCCAATTCATTGATGACCTGCCCTCCCCTCTGGGTCTGCTGCACGCGGCGGTCGTCCGATCCCCGATCGCACACGGAACCATCACGTCTGTGGACGCGCGAGTCGCCCGCGCCCTGAAGGGGGTGCGTGCAGTGCTTCTCGCCGAAGATGTACTGGCCTGGTCACAGCCCTTTGTGGTGAGCGTGAAGAGTCCCTTGAAACAATACTGCCTGGCGATCGATCGGGTGCGCTACGTGGGAGAGCCCATTGCCGTTGTGGTTGCGGAGTCTCGGGCTGTGGCCGAAGACGGGGCTGCATTGGTGGAGGTTCAGCTTGAGCCACACCCCGCAGTCGTGGACAGCAAAAAGGCGCTTGAAGAGGGTGCCCCCCTTCTTCATCCCGAGGTGGGATCGAACTGTATTGTCGACCGGAGCTATATCTACGGGGATGTCGATGGCGCCTTCGCTGGCGCGGATCTTGTGCTTGAGGAAGACTATAGCTATCCCCGCAATTCCTGCACCCCCATGGAAACAGGGGGGGTGGTCGCAGAGTTCTGCGCACACGACGGCAGCTATGACCTGCGGTCAAACTTTATGGGGCCGTTCTCGCTCCATGTGGTCGCTGCGGCAGCACTTAAGGTTCCAGGAAACCGACTGCGGCATCGATCCCCCAGAGACTCGGGCGGCAGCTTTGGTGTCAAGCAGGCCATGCTCCCCTATCTGGTCATGACTGCTCTGGCGTCCCGTAAGGCGGGTGCCCCCGTGAAGTTTATTGAGGACCGACTCGAACACCTGACTGCCTTAACCTCCGCAACCGCTCGGTCCACCCGGCTCAAGGCGGCTATTCGGCGAGACGGAAAGATCCTTGCACTGGACTTTGACCAGATCGAAGACTGTGGGGCATTCCTACGGGCACCTGAACCCGCCACGCTCTACCGGATGCACGGCTGCATGACAGGCGCCTACGCCATCGAATCGCTACGCATTCGCAACCGGGTGGTAATGATCAATAAAACACCCACCGGTCTGGTACGCGGCTTTGGTGGCCCACAGGTCTACTTTGCCTTGGAGGGCATGGTCCGGAGAATCGCAGACAAGGTTGGAAAGACGGTTCCGGAGGTCATGGCCGTGAACTTTATCCAGCCAGCCTCCTTTCCGTATCGGGCTGCTGCAGGCGCCCTCTATGACTCTGGCGACTATCCTGCGGCACTTACTGCCCTCTTAGCCCACCCGATCTATCAGCGCATGCTAGAGACGAAGCGGCGTTGCACAGAAGAGGGGCGCCTCTACGGAATTGGCTATGCGGCCATCGTGGAGCCCAGTATCTCAAACATGGGCTACATCACCACCGTACTCACCGCCGATCAGCGGGCGAAGGCGGGGCCCAAAAATGGTGCCCTGGCCACAGCCACCGTCTCGATTGATCCCTCTGGGGCCGTCACGGTGATACTGGCCTCTACCCCGGCTGGTCAGGGCCACCAGACGGTGACGGCCGAGGTGGTGGCGCGAGTCTTTGGGCTCACCGCCCAGGCCGTGGTGGTGAACACGGAACTAGATACCCAGAAGGATGCCTGGTCGGCAGGCTCAGGAAACTATTCGAGTCGCTTCGCCGGGGCCGTGGCAGGGTGTGCACAGATCGCCGCCATTCGACTAAAAGCAAAGCTCTCTGTCTACGCCGCTGAACTCTGGCACTGCACCCCGGAGGAGATCATTTTTGAAGGCGGGCAGGTGCGGTCGCGTCAGGACCCCTCCCAGGCGATGGGCTTTGGTCGGCTGGCGGGCACCTTCCATTGGTCACCAGCACTCACCCAGCAGGCCCTTGGGACAGAACAGGGGCTGGGCCTTCGGGAGACGGCCTTCTTCTCGCCCGAGACACTCTCCGCGCCCGATGCCCAAGACCGAGTGAATACGTCTGCCGCCTATGGCTTTGTGCTGGATGTCTGTGGGGTAGAGATCGACACCGATACCTGTCAGGTACGGGTTGATTCGTACCTGACCATCCATGATGCCGGCACCCTACTCAACCCATCGCTGGCCGATGGTCAGATCTACGGGGCCTTTGCCCAGGGTATCGGGGCAGCCCTCTATGAAGAGTTCCTCTACGACGTCGACGGTAACTTTCAGAGCGGCACCTTTGCCGACTACCGCCTACCTACGGCCATGGAGGTACCTCGACCCACGATCGTGCACCAATGCACCCCGAGCCCCTTTACTCCCCTAGGCGCCAAGGGTCTGGGGGAAGGAAACAACATGAGTACCCCCATCTGTGTCGCGAATGCGGTGGGAGACGCCCTTCAGCGAAGCGCCATAACCCTGCCCGCCTCACCCCCTCGGGTACATCGGTGGCTTTGCGAATCGGGCGCGATAACGCAGATCACGCCAGAGCAGAACGGTGAGACGATTTCCAGCTCCGCCTCCGAGGGCCCACTGAAGGCGTCCGGCAGCTTTGTCTTCCCAGTGTCTCCAGAGGCACTCTTCGCAGTACTGCTCGATGAGAACCGCATCAAGCGGATTATTCCGGGCTGCGAGTCTATAAGCGCACGCCGCTCCGAAGGGGCAGTGCACTATGACTGTACGGCGGTGATTCGCATCGGGCTTGTGAAGGCCCGGTTTCAGGCGAGTATTGGCCTGACCGAAATCATTCGACCAGAGAGTCTCAGGCTGTCTGGCTCTGGCCAGAGTAGCCTCGGGTTTGCACGGGGCGCGGGCCTTGTGCGACTCGTCGCCCGCGGGACAGAGACCGAGCTGCATTATGAGTACCAGGCATCGGTATCGGGAAAGCTTGCAGCGATCGGCTCGCGCCTCTTGGAAGGCGCAACGCGCCTTGTGCTTGCCGAGCTGTTTCGATCCCTCGCACGCGAGGCGCTCGGCGGTGAAAGCGGCAGCAAAGATGTTGCGCTCTACTTCTCATGGTGGCAACGCCTTCTCCATGCCCTAGGTCTGCGTAGATGAAGCCTGCTCCCTTCGATCTTCACTTCCCTACGACCCTGACTGAGGCCTGTGCAATGCTTCGGGAGAAACGGGGTGATGTACGAATCCTCTCTGGCGGGCAGACCCTCCTCCCCTCGATGGGTATGCGTGTTTCCGAACCTGCTTCGTTGATCGCTCTCTCCGGTATCAAAGAACTATCGCTTCTACGTCAGGCAGGAAAGTCGATAGAGGTAGGAGCCATGGTGCGCCAGGCCATACTCGAAGATGCACTCAAGGCCCGGGCAGTCAGGCATCCCGTTCTTGAAGCGATTCTGCCATGGGTCGCACACCGACCCATTCGCCAGCGGGGAACAGTCTGTGGATCGATTGCCCATGCCGACCCCAGTGCGGAACTACCGCTTGCGCTTCTTGCGCTGCAGGGGAGTGTCACCGCGGCATCGGCCGGCGGAAGTCGGGAGATTGCGGCACGAGATCTCTTTACCGGGCCTGTTCAGACAAGTCTACGAGACGACGAGATCATCGTTACCGCCCGATTCCCGCTGCTTGCGCCCACCGACCGGATCGGCTTTGCCGAGTTTGGCTATCGACACGGGGACTTTGCAGTGGTCTCCGTGCTGGTGATTGCCCGCGAGACGTCGACCATCTTTGCCTTTGGCGGAATTGACGATACCCCGGTGCGCATTGAGATACCGACCGCACTTGCGGACTGCGATCTTCAGACACAACTCACCACGTTGGCCGCACGACAGACAGTAAGAACGGATCCCACCGCAAGTGCCGACTTTCGACGTCATCTCATGACCAGACTCGGAAGGCGTGCATGCCTGCAGGCCCTTGGCCCGGCCCAAATTCACCACGACGCCAGACAATGACCATGAGAACAATCAGCCATCAGAACCCGGAGACGCTCAGGCTCATCATTAATCGCAGGCCGATCGAGGCGGCCTGCAGCCCACGTACCAGCCTCTTAGACTTTCTGCGCCAAGAAGCCCAACTTACGGGCACCCATGCAGGCTGCGAGCACGGGGTCTGCGGTGCGTGCACGGTGCAGGTTGACGGGGTTGCAATCCGGTCCTGCCTAACGCTTGCGCACGACGTCCAGGGCGCCACGATTACCACCGTAGAGGGTCTCTCTGCATCCGGTGCGCTGACCGACCTCCAGCAGGCCTTCTCGCGACACCACGCCTTACAGTGCGGCTTCTGTACTCCGGGATTCTTAATGGTTGCCGAGGACCTGCTTCGGACCACACCGCAGCCTTCCGAAGAAGAGATTCGGATTGCGGTCTCCGCAAATCTCTGCCGATGTACTGGATATGTGGGGATTGTCCAGGCGATTGCAGAAGTTGCTCAGCAGCGCGCCGAAAACCCGACGGGCCAGGAGACGCAACATGCTTGACCTGGGCCGAAGCTTTTTGCAGGCGGTCGAGCGTGCCCCAGACTTGATTGGCCTGGCCTCCGACACCACACGGATCAGCTATGAGCAGTGGGCGCTAGAGATCGGGGCGCTGCAACGGTACCTCAAGGATAAGGGCCTGCGCCGCGGAGACAGAGTACTCACCGTTCTGCAGAATCGTGTAGAGGCGGCGACCCTGCACTGGGCATGCCAGGCCAGTGGCATCACGATCGTCCCTGTGAACTGGCGCTCAAAGCCCGATGAAATTGACTTCTTCGTGGAGAATGCGGAGCCCGCACTCAGCGTGGTGGAACCCATCTCATGGGAAAACTGGAAGACCTGTCAGAGTGCAGGGCGTCTCCCGGTGCTGCTCTGCGGTCCCGCGCCGTCGGACGGCCAGGCCGACACCTATGAGGCTATCCGTGGGCAGTCGGCCATGCCACAGGCCGAAGCATCGCCCAACGACTGGTCCGTAATGCTCTACACCTCGGGCACCACCGGCCGCCCGAAAGGCGTACCGCGTCGGCAGCATGCGGAGCGGGCGGCGGCGATTGCCCACGTTGCCCAAAACCAATACCGCATGCACGAGACAACCATTGGGGTCATGCCGCTCTATCACACCATGGGGGTGCGCACCCTACTGGCCATGGGGATTACCAACGGTACCTATGTCGCCTTCCCGCGATGGAATCCTGAGGCTTTCATTACGGCAATTCATACCCATCACGCAACGCACCTCTATCTTGTTCCCACCCTGTATCACGACATGCTCAACGCACCAGGCTTTCGACCAGACCAGGTTGCCTCGGTACGCAGACTCGGCTTCGCGGGTGCCCCGATGCACGACGCACTGCTGCTACGCCTTGAAGAGGCCTTCTCGCCTGAGCTCTTTGTCAACCACTATGGCTCAAGTGAGATATACACCTACGCCATCAACCAAGAAGCGGTGAAGAAGCCCGGCAGTGCCGGACGACAGGGACTCAACGCTCGTCTGCGTGTCGTCCAGTTTGACTCCGGAGAAACAGCGACGGGTCCCGAGCAGACCTGTAGGTCACATCAGGAGGGTCAGATTATCTGTGACATGCAGAGCGACGAGGCCTTTGAGGGTTACTGGAAGCGTCCTGAGGTCAATACGCGATCCATCCGTGACGGATGGTTCTTCACCGGCGATACCGGCTACTTTGACGAGGATGGGGAACTCTTCGTTACCGGGCGGGTAGACGACATGATTATCTCCGCAGGAGAAAACATCTCGCCGGTTGAGATCGAATCGGTGCTTTCACTGCACGAACGGATAGACGAGGTCGCAGTGGTGGGCCTGAAGGACGAACGGCTTGGGCAGAAGGTCGTGGCCTTCATTAAGCCTGTCAAAGATCGGGTACCCCCCGAGGAGCTCGATGCCCACTGCCGAGACTCTGACCTCATGAACTTCAAGCGGCCCCGTGAATACATCTTTGTGAAAAGTATTCCGAAATCCCCTGTCGGAAAGATTCTTCGCAGGCTGCTGGTGGCCGGCGATTTTGAACCCCTTTGAATGGAGTAAATCTGCCCCCATGCGTACCCCCATGACCGACCTGAAACATCCCCTCAGCGACCTGCTGGAGAACCTCGACGGGTTTCGCGTGGAGATCGACCCGGACCGAAGACGCGCCGATATTGTGCTGTCCCGACCGCCCTTCAACATCATCGCGATGGCCCAGCGTGATCAACTGCGGGCAGCCTTTGAAGCCCTTGATGCCGATGACCGCGTGCGCGTCATTGTCCTGCGGGCCGATGGCGAGCATTTCTCCAGTGGCGGGGATATCAAGGGTTTTCTGCAGGCCTCTCCCGAGCACGTATCGCGACTGGCATGGAACATCGCTGCCCCAGCCCGATGCGCGAAGCCCGTGATTGCCGCCAACCAGGGCTACTGCTTTGGTGTGGGATTCGAGATCTCTCTGGCCTGTGACTTTCGCATCGTCACAGACACCACCCTCTACGCCCTTCCCGAGCAGAAGCTCGGTCAGATCCCCGGCTCAGGCGGTTCGGCACGCCTACAGAAGATTGTTGGCATAGCGCGTACTAAGGACATCGTAATGCGATCGCGGCGCATCTCGGGGCAGCAGGCCTACGACTGGGGCGTTGCAACCGAGTTTGTATCAAACCAGAGCCTCGGGACAGCCACCGACGCCCTGGTCACCGAGCTCATTGGCTTCTCGCCGATCGCCCAGCGGACTGCCAAACGGCTTCTCAATGAGACAGAAGACGCATTCCTGAGCACGGCCATTGAGATCGAGGGCCACTGCTATGGGCAGCTGCGGACCTCAGAAGACTTCAAAGAAGGGGTGGAGGCATTCCATGCAAAGCGTCAACCCCAATTTGTAGGGAAGTAGTTCATTTACTGACACCAAGGAGACAGAATGAAAATCATCAAAGCACTAACGCTCACGGCCTGTATGTTGGCAATGACGCCGAGCCTTCAGGCCCAGCAGGGTCCCATCAAGATCGGGGTGGTTACCCCGTTATCCGGTACCTACACCGGCATCGGGCAGCAAGTCCGGTGGGGCCTTGAACTGGCTGTAAAAGAGATCAACGCCTCAGGCGGGGTAATGGGCCGACAGATCGAACTCCTCTTTGAGGACAGTGAGGCAAACCCGGCAGTCGCGACCCAGAAGGCAGAGAAGCTCTTTCAGGTCGCGAAGGTAGACTTCCTGACCGGCACGGTGAACTCGGGCGCCACATTGGCAGTGGGACAGATTGCGGAACGTAACGATCGGCTAATGGCCACCACGGTCTCGTTTGCGGACTCCATTACGGGCGACCGCTGCTCCCCCAATGTCTTTCGGGTCAACGCCCGGGCAGGCATGCAGTCGGCAGCACTCGCCGCCTGGATGGTAAAAGAAAAGCCAAACGCCAACGTCTTCTTCTTAGGCCCCGATTATGAGATGGGCCGCAGCACTGTCGCAGCCTTTAAGGCAGCCGCCACTGCCAAGGGTGCGCGGGCAGTGGGCGAGGTATTCGCCCCCTTGGATAACAAAGACTACTCCCCCTACTTCGGGCAGATACGAGCGGCAAAGCCCGAGGTGATCTACACCTCGGTGGCAGGCAACGACACCGTGCGTTTCTTTGGACAGATGACCGAATACGGGGTCAACCGTAATGTCATTCTGGTGGGGGCCTCAGGCACTGTGACCTCGCAGAATCTTCCTGCGATTGGCAAGGCTGCCGAAGGCTTTGTGACCGGTGTGGGCTATTCACCGAAGATTGATAACCCGGCTAACAAGAGGTTTGTTGCCTCCTTCCAGGCGGCATACAAGACGCTTCCTGATCTCTACGGTGCAGACTCTTATGGACTGGTCTACCTCTACAAGGCGGCTGCGGAAAAAGCAAAGTCTGTAGAGACTGCCAAACTGCGCGACGCCATGCGTGGGCTGACTTGGGACACCCCTCAGGGTAAGAAGACCATGCGGGCCGGAGATCATCAGGCGATGCAAGAGATGCTTGCCGTACGGATTGAAAACGGCGAGTTCAACATCATCGGTCGGGTGACCCCAGACGACGCCATTGGCGCCGATATCTGCACCCGCTTCTAAGACTGTAGATCACATCCAGTGGGCCCCCTGAGGGGCTTGCTGGATTTCTGTGCGGACCCTCCTATGATCGAAGCCCTGCAATTTGTCTACGCGCCCCAGATTATCAATGGGCTCTCTATTGGTATCGCCGTCATATTAATGGCCTTAGGACTCACCATCATCTTTGGTCTGCTAGACGTCATCAATATGTCCCATGGGGAGTTCTACGCCGCAGGCGCCTTCGTCGGCCTCACGCTCCTAGGGCTCGGGATACCGTTCTGGCTCTGCGTGGCCATTATTCCGCTCCTCATGTTCCCGATAGGCATGGCCACCGAGCGCTTTCTCATTCAGAGGGTCTTCAACTCGAAGGACCGCCACATTCTTACGCTGCTTTTAACCTTCGGTATTGCCATTGTTCTCGAGGATGTCTACAAGATTGTCTGGGGGGCTAACCCCCTACGCATCGAAGTACCCATTCCGGGCGCTACGGAGATATTGGGGGTCTTCTTCCCCAACTACCGCATCTTTCTCATGGGCTTTGGTGCGCTCATTATCTTCTCGGTCTGGGCGCTCATCTACAAGACATCGCTGGGATCGGTCATTCGCGCGTCTGCCTATGATCGGCATATGACAGCGTCTCTGGGAATCCGCGTCACCCGCATCTACGCGATTACTTTTGGGCTGGGGGTTGCCCTCGCTGCACTCTCCGGACTCTTGCTGGCACCCATCTACTCGGTCTTTCCCACGATGGGGCGTGATTTTATTCTACTGGCCTTCACCGTCGTGATTGTAGGCGGCCTGGGAAGTATCAAGGGGGCAGTTGTGGCAGGTCTTGCCCTGACGCAACTCCAGGCGCTCTCGGCACTCTATATTTCACCGGTCTGGTCAGACCCCCTGGTCTTTACGGTGATGGTCATCGTCTTGATGTTCAAGCCCTCGGGCCTTTATGGGGGGCTCAAAAATGGATAACGCAGCACGACGGGCGATTCGGATCACCGAGATCACCCTTCTTCTCTCCGCCCTGGCACTCTTTATCGTTGGCACCATTTCAGGAGACACCTTCTACCTGAGACTGGCCACCGAGGCACTCATTTTTGGCGGGCTTGCACTCTCGGTGGACCTCCTGCTTGGCATCGTGGGCCTTCTATCGCTTGGGCAGGCGCTCTACTTTGGCTTTGGTGCGTATTTGTCTGCGGTCGTACTGAAAGAGGTCGCCCCTTCCCTGGCCTTGAGCCTGCTCATCGTGGCCTTGGCCAGTGCTGCCCTGGGATATCTGGCAAGCTTCATAGCGCTGCGCTCCAAGGGTGTCTACTTTGCGCTCATTACCTTTGGACTCGCGCAGATTATGGCCAAGGCGGTCTACAACACCCGCGAACTCGGTGCCTCAGACGGCCTGATCGGCGTGCCGGTGCTCCAGCTGTGGACACCCTTTGGCCCATTAGACACGGCGAACCCTGGTGTGCTGTTTGCCATCACGCTTTTTATTATTGGTGCGCTCTATGCTGTGCTGCGCTATCTGCTCACCACGCCCATGGGTCAGATATGGCGTGGGGTCCAGTCCAACGAGCACCGTCTGGAATTTATTGGCGTCGATCCCCGAGGCCCCAAGCGCTTTGCCTTTGTCATCGCCGCCATTGTTGCGGCAGTATCGGGAGCCCTCTATCCGGTACTACGTGGCTTTGTCTCGCCTGAGCTTCTCTACTTTGCCGTTTCAGGAAACGCCGTCATTACCGTGATTCTTGGGGGCGTAGGAACATTGATTGGCCCCATCGTCGGAGCCGTCTTGCTCACCCTCTTTAAGTCAGTGGTCGGAACCTTTACTGCGCACCACCATATCATCGTGGGCATCATCTTCGTAATCGTGGTGATCAACGCCCCGAAAGGCCTCGTCGGCTTTCTTGTCGGGCGCCTAAACCGCAAGTCAGAGGGAGCACCGCATGGCCACGACTGACACCCAAGCCTCCAGCGCGGTACTCACAGCCCGCCAACTGAGTAAGCGGTTTGGAGGGTTAAAGGCCGTGGAGTCGGTGGACTTCACCATTACCCGTCATGGTGTCACCTCCATCATTGGGCCAAACGGGGCGGGAAAGAGCACCTTCTTTAACCTTGTTAACGGGGCCCTCTTGCCCGACAGCGGTCATGTTCTATTAGAGGGGGAAGACATTACGCGATTGAGCCCGTCTAAGAGACTAGCCAAGGGCATGGCCCGATCGTTTCAGATCACCAACCTCTTCTCAGACCTCACTGTCCTCGATAATCTTCGCCTCGCCTGCCAATTTCTCGAGCCCAGAGCAAGCCTGTTACGCCCCCTGGAAAGGAGCCGAATCGCAGACGCCCGATGTCAAGAACTTCTCAGTGAGTTTTCGCTCCTCGCTTATGCCTCGATGCGTGCGGGAGCGCTGTCGCATGGACACCAACGGCGACTCGAGATCGCCATGGCCATGGCAACGCGCCCCAGCCTTCTGCTGCTCGATGAACCGACCCAAGGGATGTCACACGCAGACACCCATGAGACGGCACAGCTCATCGCGGCACTCGGTGCGCACACAACCATTCTTCTCATCGAGCATGATGTCGACCTAGTCATGACCCTCTCCAAGAAGATCATGGTGATGTCGCAGGGCGAAAAACTCGCTGAGGGAAGCCCCGACGAAATCAAAGGCAATCCGGCGGTTCAGGCTGCCTATTTTGGGGAGGCGGTGTAATGCTTTTAACGCTCAATGCCGTACATGTTTCTATTGGCCTCTCGCATATTCTTCATGGCGTTACGCTACACGTTGAACCAGGTGAGGTGGTCGGCCTCTTCGGCCGAAATGGGGTAGGCAAAACCACGATTGTGAAGACCATTGCCGGCTGGCTCATGCCATCATCGGGGGCAATCACTTTCAATGGCGCCCCGATTGCAGGCCTCACCTCTGACCGCATCTGCCACCTGGGGGTAGGGCTCGTGCCCGAAGATCGGCGTGTCTTTCCTGGACTCACCGTGGAAGAGAATCTTAGGCTCGGTTTGATGCAGGTCGGGCGCGACGCCCGGCCAGCGGCTGAGGAGAAACTACGGGCTGTCTACAAGCGGTTTCCGCGACTCCAGGAGCGTCGACGTCAACTTGGCACAACGCTCTCAGGCGGGGAACAGCAGATGCTCTCCATCGCCCGCACCCTCGTCGGCAGCCCCAAGCTTATTCTCATCGATGAGCCGACCGAAGGCCTGGCACCGATGATCGTACGGGACATCTTCCAGACCATCCATACGTTGCGGTCGCAGGGTATTGCGGTGCTGCTCATCGAGCAGAATGTCCACAATGCCTTAACCGTCTGCGATCGGTTTTATGCTATCGAGCGAGGACAGGTGGTACTCGAAGGACGCGCAGGCGATGCAGAGGCTGTCAAAAGCCTCATGCGGGCGATCAGCGTCTAGTAATCCGCCAGCATCCCGACAGCGTCATCTGCTCATCGAGGCATCAAGAGCGACAGCGGCCTGCGGGTCGGGTCTGCGAGAAAACCGGGCATTCGGCGGGGAACCGTATCGAGCGCCTGAATGGCCAGGTCGGGGCGGTTACAGATGAGCGTGGCGTCACACCCCGCCTCAAAGGCGGCCTGGGCACGATCGACCACATCGGCATAGACGGCAGCGCCCGCCATCGAGAGATCGTCGCTAATGACAACCCCCTCAAATCGAATACGGCCCCGCAGTACCTCACGAATCCAACGCGAAGAGAAGCCCGCCGGCTGACTATCCACCTGACTGTAGACCACATGCGCGGGCATCACCGCCTGCACCAGCGCACGATCGAAGGGACCAGAACAGAGTCGCTCGTAAGGCCAGACATCCTGCGCAAGGATCTGATCGAGGGGCCTGTCATCGATCGGCAGTGCATGGTGCGAATCGGCCTCTGCCCAGCCGTGCCCAGGAAAATGTTTTCCGCACGAACGGAATCCCGCCTGAGCAAGCCCCTGCAAAACGGCAGTCGCGGCGAGCGTCACAATCGGAGGAAGCCTACCGAACGACCGGTTACCAATCACCTCGCTACGACCATAGTCGAGGTCGAGCACAGGGGTGTAACTAAAATCTACGCCAACCGACTTGAGCTCAAAGGCAAGGTCTTGGCCTGCCTGGCGGGCAAGCGCCAAGGCCGCCTCTACCTGCTCCGTGCGCATGACACCATCGGTCTGGGCGAGCGCCTCCGCCAGGCGCGTGCCCAGTGCACCAAAGGCAGGAAGTGCCGTGAACCCTTCCCGAAAACGTTGTACCCGACCCCCCTCGTGGTCCACAGAAATCAGCAGCGGCACGCCATCGGCCCGACGCACCTGACGGATCTGCTGCGTCAGGCCACGGAGTTGATCACGGTCAGCAAAATTTCGCGTGAAGAGAATGACGCCACCCACCCAAGGATGGGCGAGCCGCTCAAGCTCCTCATCGGTTGCCTGCAGGCCTTCGACATCAATAATGAAGGGACCAGACATAGAAGTTAGGCCTTTTCAGTTTGGAGGGCAGACTCGACCACGGCAAAGGCCAGGGCGGCATCCTGCTCATCCGACAGAGAAACAAACCCCCGAAGCTGCAGGGTCTGCATGTGGGTGGCGAGCGCCTTATGAAAGACCGGATAGGGAGCCCCCTTCGCATTGTTGAGCACCTCAAGGCTATGCAGGCTCATAGGGTGCGCAAGGCCACAGCCCAGTGCCTTTCCGAAGGCCTCTTTGGCCGCAAAACGCTTCGCGAGGTAGGAGGCGGCCCGAAATTCCGACCGCAGCCGACGACGAGAAAACTCTGCCTGCTCGGATGGGCCGAGCACGCGGGCGACAAACCGGTCGCCCCAGCGCAGAAGGAGCGCCTGGATTCTACTAATCAGCACCCGGTCTGTGCCGACACCCGCAATCATTCCCGGCCCTCCTGGGCGGCCTCGCGCATCAGGCGCTTCATCTCACGCACCGCCTCGCGCATGCCCACGAACACCGCACGCGAGACGATGGCATGCCCAATATGTAATTCACGTACCCCAGCAATCGCCGCGACCGGCTGTACATTGAAGTAATTCAGCGCATGGCCCGCGTTAAATCGCATACCACGGGCACGAATCTCCTTGCCTGCGCGGCGAATCTTCTCAAGCTCTGCCTGAACCGCAGGCTGCTCGGCATCCCGGCCCTTGGCATAGAAGACCTCTGCATAGGGCCCCGTGTGGACCTCACAGACCTGAACGCCGAGGGTGGACGCCATCTCAATTTGCGCGAGATCTGCATCGATGAAGGCACTCACCGAAATGCCAGCATCCCGCAGGCGATCGATCGGGCCCCGCAACGCGGCCTTCTGTCTCACAAGATCGAGCCCTCCTTCGGTGGTGATCTCTTGCCGACCTTCTGGTACGAGCATGGCCATCTCTGGCTTTAAGCGCACCGCAATATCCACCATCTCCGTTGTAGCAGCCATCTCAAGATTGAGCTTGATCTGGGTATGGTCGCGTAGCCGACGAACATCTTCGTCTTGAATGTGACGGCGGTCTTCACGCAGATGTACCGTGATGCCGTCCGCGCCGCCCAGGTGGGCCTCTACCGCGGCCCAGATGGGGTCGGGATCATAGCTGCGGCGCGCCTGCCGAAGTGTGGCCACATGGTCGATATTGACACCGAGTTCAATCATCTCCGCCTCATTCCTCAGAATAGTCATCACTGCTGCTCTCGAGTGCGCGCTGCCTGAGTCGCACCAGATCTTGTAGGGTCTTACGAGACTGCAGCCCCGATTCGCCCAACTGATGTCGAATGAGTCCACGCAGCACACGCTTGGCCTCATTGGCCAGACGCGCATCCTGGTGAGTCTGCTCAGCAGCGCCCGTGGCCGCATCGTACCGCGAGAGCAGCTCGAGCACCTCGCCAGAGACCAGAAGCCCTATGGACGTCGGGATCGCCGTCTCTGTCACGGGCGCAATGGCCTCGCCATAAATTAGGGTGTACTGGCCAGTGGGCTCTACGGGATGACCGGCTACGACCCCGAAGTCGGGCGCGACACCCATCTCTCTGAGCAGCTGGCACTCAAACCAACGAAGCCAAGACCCGAGGTCTTGCGATGCGGTGGCCAGACCCGCAAGCGCGCTGACATAGGCATCGAACAGTGCCGGATGCGGGTCTTCGCGCGGGACCAGTCGCATCAGGAGTTCATTAAGATAGAAGCCCGCCAGAAGCGCGTCACCCTCAAGCGCGCCGAACCCGCCCACCCACTCGGCGGACATGAGCGTGCGCAACTCGCCTTTGGTGGAATAGCGCAGTGCAAGCGGCTGAAAGGGCTGCAGCAACCCCCGAAGTGCAGACCGCGGCCGGCGCGCACCGCGCGCCACGAGCCCAATACGACCAGCGTCGCGGGTAAAGACCTCGGTAATGAGACTGGTCTCTCGCCAGGCCAGGCTGTGCAAGACATAGCCCTGCAGCATACTGAGCCCTACTCGTAGCCAAAGCTGCGAACCAACGACTCATGGTCCGCCCAGTTTTCTTTCACCTTCACCCAGAGGTCGAGCCGCACCTGGGCATCACAGAATGCTGCGATATCGAGACGGGCCTGCGATCCAATCTGGCGAAGCCGCGCGCCACCTTCCCCCAGAACCATGGGCTTATGAGAATCGCGGCCCACAATGATCGTGGCCGCGACAGCAATCTGCGCTGGCCGTCCAGAGGCAGCAGGTGCCTCTTCGAACTGGTCGATGACCACCGTAGCCTCATAGGGCAATTCATCGCCCAGAAAGCGAAAAAGCTTCTCGCGGATGATCTCGGAAACAAAAAAACGCGTGCTTCGGTCGGTAACCGTCTCGGCATCAACCTGAGGGGGGCCTTCGGGCAGACAATCGGCCAGCGCCTCGGCCAACACATCGATCTGAAACCCTTTTACGGCGGAGACGGGAACCAAGGCCTTAAAGGCACGCATCGTCTGCAGTCGAGCCCCCAGCGCAAAGGCCCGGGCCTTGTCCGCCTCTGACTCTAGGCGATCGGCCTTATTCATGGCCACCACCACCGGCACCGATGACGGGATACGGGCCAACACGGCCTCATCCTCGCGCTTTAAGCGATGCGCCTCGATCACCCAGGCCACCGCAGAGACCTCTTGCAACGCCGAGAGCGCCGTACGGTTGAGCTGCCGGTTGAGGGCCGCCGTATGGGTATGTTGAATTCCCGGGGTATCGACAAAAAATATCTGATGTTCGGCTGCGGTACGTACCCCAAGAATACGATGCCGCGTGGTCTGGGGCTTGCGTGAGGTGATCGCCAGGTTCATGCCCACCAGGGCATTGAGCAGACTCGACTTACCAACATTCGGGCGGCCCACCAGTGCGACGTATCCTGCCCGATGGGTCATCTCAGCCCTCTTGCACCCGCGGACTGGTCTTTGGCGAAGAGAACTCGAGCTTGGCCTGGGGCGCGGGCTCCGCCTTCTTTGCACGCCGGCCCTTTTTAGGCAGCTCAGTCAGGGCGCGACGGGCCGCCTCTAGCGCCTGCGTTGCAGCGCCCTGCTCCGCCACACGACGAGATGCACCCGAGCCCAGCACCGTGATGGACAACTTAGAAATCACACACTCCACCTCAAAGACTTGGCTGTGGGCCGCGCCGTGGGTGGCAACCACCTGATAAATCGGCAGAGGCAGACCATGGCCCTGCAGAAACTCCTGCAGCAATGTCTTGGCATCTTTGCCCAGCGTCTTGGGATCGACCTGATTAAGAATCGGACGATAAAACCCCTCCACCACCTGAGCCGCCGCATCAAAGCCCCCGTCGATGAAGACCGCGCCGATCAGCGCCTCAAGAGCATCTGCAAGAATCGAAGGCCGGCGCAGCCCTCCGCTCTTACGTTCTCCATCGCCGAGAAAGAGATGCTGGTGTAGGGAGAGGGTCTGCGCAATGTCATGCAGGGCCTGCTGCCGCACGAGGTTGGAGCGCACGCGACTGAGGTCGCCCTCGGTAAACCCATGCAGCTCTCGATAGAGAAGGCTCGATACCGCAAGGTTGAGCACGCTGTCGCCAAGGAACTCCAGGCGCTCATAGTGTTGGGCGCTATGACTGCGATGGGTAAAGGCAAGCCGTGCCAACTCGGGATCGGTGAACCGATACTGGATTCGATCTTGCAGGCTGGCCAGACCGGCCATGAAGTCTGAATCGGCCATCAACGATCAGCTACTCAAAAAACCCCAGCCGATCAAACTGGCCAGAAAAAATCTCGCTGGCGTTAAACCAGACCAGAAACGCCTGTCCCACAAGATTACCCTCAGGGACGAACCCCCAGACCCGACTGTCGGCGGAGTTGTCACGGTTATCGCCCATGGCAAAGTAATGGCCAGCGGGCACCGTGCACCGCAGGCCCAAGGCGGTCCGTTGACAGGCCTCTTGCTTGGGGAAGGACTCTAGAAGATAAAAGTCGCCCGCTCCATCGTCGTTTAAGGTGCTGTAGTTTCGGCTGCTGATCGACTCGCCGAACTGCCGCGACACGCGGGCCGAGGCGCCGTCGACGAAGCTGCCCTGGGGCGCCTTGGTAACCACCTGGCCATTGATCGAGAGTTGTTTGTTCTCATAGACAACCACGTCGCCTGGCAGGCCCACGATACGCTTAATGTAGTCCACCGATGTGTCCAGGGGATAGCGAAAGACGGCTACATCACCGCGCTGAGGGAGCCCGGTCTGCACGAGCAGACGGTGACTAATGGGAAGCCGCACCCCATAGCTGTACTTCTTCACCAAAATCAGGTCGCCAATGCGCAGGGTGGGAATCATAGAGCCCGAGGGAATATTGAAGGGCTCGAAGAGAAAAGAACGGATTACAAAGACCACGAAAATTACGGGGAAGAATCCCGCCGTGTACTCGAGCAATGCGGGCCGTGGCGCGCCAACAGGCCGTGCCTTGCGCCAGATGAGGCGGTCGGCAAACCAGAGCACCCCCGTGACGAGACACAGCAGAAATAAGACCAGGGCAAAGTTCATCGTTAGCCTTCTACCTTCAAGATCGCCAAGAATGCCTCTTGGGGAATTTCTACCGTCCCCACCTGCTTCATCCGTTTCTTACCCGCCTTCTGCTTCTCCAGCAGCTTGCGTTTTCGGGAGATATCACCGCCATAACACTTGGCCAAGACATTCTTACGCAGGGCCTTGATGTTCTCGCGGGCCAGAATGTTTGACCCTATCGCCGCCTGGACCGCGACATCAAACATCTGACGAGGAATAAGCTCTCGCAGCTTAGAGGCCAGTTCGCGGCCACGAGACTGGGCGCCTGCACGGTGAACGATGACAGACAAGGTATCCACCCGATCCCCATTAATGAGAATGTCCATCTTCACGACGTCCGAGGCGCGATATTCTTTGAACTCGTAGTCCATCGAGGCATAGCCGCGCGAGATCGACTTCAACTTGTCGAAGAAATCCAGAACGATCTCATTCATAGGAATCTCGTAACTAAGATTAACCTGGCGGCCGGCATAGGTCATGCCTGTCTGTGCGCCACGCTTACTCGTACACAGGGTCATCACCACACCCACATAGTCTTGGGGCATAAACAACGAGACCGCGACAATCGGCTCCCGTATTTCTTCGATGCGGGCAGGGTCCGGCATCTTGGAAGGGTTGTCGACATCGATGACCGTGCCATCTTTCATGAGTACCTGATAGACCACCGTGGGCGCTGTGGTGATGAGGTCGATGTCGTACTCGCGCTCAAGCCGCTCCTGCACGATATCCATGTGCAAGAGGCCAAGAAATCCGCAACGAAAACCAAACCCCAAAGCCTGAGAGACCTCGGGCTCAAACTGCAAGGCTGCGTCGTTGAGCTGCAGCTTCTCTAGCGCATCGCGCATGATCTCGTACTCACTCGACTCCACCGGATAGAGCCCGGCAAAGACCTGGGGCTTGACTTCTTTAAAGCCCGGCAGGGGTGACTTTGCAGGCCGCCCTGCCAAGGTGATCGTATCGCCCACCTTGGCGGCCTTGAGCTCCTTAATGCCAGTGATCACAAAGCCCACCTCTCCCGCACTCAGCGACTCTCGGGCCAGCGACTTCGGTGTGAACACCCCCAGTTGCTCGGCCGGATGCGTGCTCCCCGTGGCCATAAGCAGAATCTTGTCTTTGGTCTTGAGGGTGCCGTTTACGACGCGCACCAGCATGACCACACCCACATAATTGTCGAACCAGGAGTCGATGATGAGCGCCTGCAGCGGCGCGAGCGGATCGCCCTTGGGGTGTGGAATGCGGGCCACGATCATCTCAAGAATATCCTCAACACCCTCACCGGTCTTGGCGCTGGCCCGAATCGCATCGGAGGCCTCAATACCGATGACATCCTCGATTTCTTCAATGGCCTGCTCGGGGTCGGCGGCAGGAAGATCGATCTTGTTGAGAACCGGGCAGACCTCCACCCCAAGTTCTATGGCCGTATAACAATTGGCGACGGTCTGCGCCTCCACCCCTTGGGACGCATCCACCACCAGCAAGGCGCCCTCACAGGCCGAGAGCGACCTGCTGACCTCGTAGGAAAAGTCTACGTGGCCCGGCGTATCAATCAGGTTGAGAGAGTAAATCTGGCCATCGCGGGCCCGATACTGCAGCGCAGCCGTCTGCGCTTTGATGGTGATGCCCCGCTCGCGCTCCAGATCCATGGAGTCGAGCACCTGCTCCTCCATCTCACGATCGGAGAGTCCTCCACAGATCTGGATGATCCGGTCGGCCAGGGTGCTCTTTCCATGGTCGATATGGGCAATGATGGAAAAGTTTCGAATATTCTGCAAATTGACAACACACGATTTTCTGAAGCCAAGTCATTGACTTGACTACGGTTTTATAACAATCCAAGAAGACGCACTGTCCCGATGCACCAACAAAGCCACGGGGCGCTTTCGGTCGAGGCGGTCGACCAGGCTAGAAAACTGATCGACAGAGGCCACTGGGGTCCTGTCCACGGACAGGATTATGTCACCCTGACGGATTCCTGCCCGTTCAGCCAGGCCAGAGACCGCGGAGACGAGAACCCCCTGGCTGAGCCGAAGGCGGGTGCGCTGGGCCTCGGTAAGCTCAGACGCCCCCAGACCCAGCCAGCTGACACTGGGTTTCTGGGCTGAAGGGGCTGGAGCGGCCTCGGCACGTGCCTCTGGCTCGAGTTCCACCACCTGAATACGCAGCTGCTTGCGTTCGCCACGGCGCCAGACCTCAATGGACTCCGTACGGCCGGGCGTGGTGTTTCCCACAAGACGTGGCAGGTCGGACATGCGCAGCACGGGCTTGCCGGCAAACGACAAGACGATGTCGCCCGGCTCAATACCGGCCTTGGCCGCTGGGCCCTCGGGATCCACGTTACGCACCAGCGCGCCGTTGCTGGCTTTCAGCCCTAAGGCCTCAGCCACTTCCCGGGTGACATCGCCAATAGCGACCCCGATACGGCCGCGAACGACTCTACCCGAGGCGCGCAGCTGGTCGGCCACACGCTTGGCCTCATCGATGGGAATGGCAAAGGAGATGCCCATAAAGCCCCCGGTGCGGCTGTAGATCTGTGAATTGATGCCAATGACCTCGCCATTCATATTGAGCAAAGGGCCACCAGAATTACCCGGGTTGACCGCCACATCAGTTTGAATGAAGGGCAGGTAGTCGCCCGTTTCGCGGCCCTTGGCGCTCACAATGCCCGCGGTGACGGTATTTTCGAGGCCAAAAGGAGATCCGATGGCGAGCACCCAGGCCCCTACCTTGACTTTCGAGGGGTCCCCCAACGGAAGCGTAGGAAGGCCAGCCGCCTCGATCTTCAGAAGGGCCACATCGGTGCGCTGGTCAGAACCCACGACCCGGGCCCTGAACTCGCGCTGGTCGGTGAGTGTTACCAGTACCTCATCGGCACCCTCTACGACATGGTGGTTCGAAAGAATGAAGCCATCGGCGGAAATCACAAAACCGCTGCCAACGCCGCGGGGGCGCTGATTCTCAGGCGCCGCACCGCCTTGAGGGCCTGGATCGGGCCCCTGTCCCTGTCCCTGCCCGCCCCTGCCATCACCAGGAGCGCCCGGATGTCCCGGCGGGAAAAATCGACGGAAGAACTCGTAAAACGGATCGTTTTCGTCCAGCCCGGGGGGCATCGCCCCAGGGCCCTGGGGCGCGCCTTGCCCCCGCGGCTTGGCCCGCTCGAGGGTACGAATATTCACCACGGCGGGCCCCGCCTTTTCGACAAGGTCGGTGAAGTCTGGCAGACCACGCTGTGCCAGGGCCGGCATAGGGCCCGCCAGGGCCATCCAGAGGCCCACAGCAACAACCGCCACAAAGATACGACGATGCATACCCATTCTATGTTTCCTTCGTTCAAAAAAAGAAAAACCAGGGCACCCTGGCTCAAAGACTGCGGCCACACAGGGAGAGGCCGCGCAGAGACGCCCTATCTATTGGGACGAAAACCTCTCTACAAGATCCTGAACGGTTTCGGTGGGAACCTCCCCCATGGCCGTGATGGTCTGACTGCCCTTCTTGCGGACGACCATGCTCAAGGCCCCTCTGCGAGATACCTCCGGCTTAACATTCTCCGCGTCGACCGCCGGCCCCACAAAGACCGAGACCACCGCCAGGCCATCAGACAAGACATGCTGTTCGAGCGATTTTAAGGCCGGCTCAGAGATGAGTGCTGCCGCCACGGGGCGAAAACCAATAATGGGGCCTCCGGCGGCCAGACTCTGCGGGATCTCTTTTGGCGACATCGGCGCCTGCACCTGCTTCCAGTCGCTCACGCCTTCAAATGAGGGTGTGACCTGCGGAGCCTGCGCAGGGTTGATGCGTATTTCAGAAAAGGCGTATTCCTCCAGCACCACGCCCTGGGGATCCAAGACCTGGAGTTTGAGCGGGAGACGGTGCCGTTTTTCAACCCAGCAGTGCACGCGCCAACGGAATTGGTCTTTGGGCGCAAATACGAGTAAGTCGGTTTCGAGATCAGCTACCCGCTTGCCTGGCTTTTTCTCAACGAGATAGTGATCAAGCACCCAGGCGGGATTAGAGACAAAAACCGCCGGGAAGTCGGGCCGTATGGCAGGCCCCTTGTAAATACGCACGACACGCTGCTCCGGCAGATAGGCCCGCATCTCGCGGGATGAGCGAATCACCTCCCGCGTAGGACCATCGAGCGACTGCACCCGCGTAATCCGCTCGCCACTAGCGCTCACCCGGTGATAGACCCGGGCGGTGTAAAGGGCGCCATTCTGCTGATGGACATAGGTGCCTTCAAAATTCAGGGTCTGGACCGAGCGGCTGATCTTCTGCACCATCTCGACGGTGGGGTCGGCCGCCGCAAGCCCTGACAGGCCCGTGAGACCGAGGCTCAGGCCAAGAAAGAGGGCGGACAGACGCCGAGCGCCAGATGCTACGGAAGGTCCTGCAAAGCGCAAAAAGAACATGGGGCGGGGAAATTTCACAATGGGCTGCACCTCGATTACCGATCGTCCATTCTAAGCCGCAGATGCGAGGCTCCGTGGGCATCGAGCAGTGCCCGGCCCTGGGGACTGTCGAAAGAGGTGAGCATGAGGGGGGCTGGGGCCAGATTGGGCGCCCGTTCCTGCGCGGGCGGCACCGAAGTACTAGGAGCAGAAGCCATCGACACACCGTCGCCAACGCCCGTGGGAAGACTGAGGGTAAAGAAGGCGCCCGCTCCAACAAAAACCACTGCCGCCACGGAAGCCACCAGACGCAGGGCTGGCGTAAGAGGTTTGCGATTTTGTCCTACCCGCGCGAGCCGCGCTGCCTGAGGCATATAGACGGGCTCCTGGGCGATCCGCTGGGCAATCTTGGCGCAGAGGTCGGGCCGATGATCGGGAGCCTTTACCGCACCCATGGCATCAGAAATGATCCAGTACCGCAAAGCCGTTGCCTGCTGCTCTGGGTCAGAGGAGAGTTGGGCGGCAAGCTGCCGTGCCTCTGAGGCCGTGAGGTCGTCATCGATAAACGCAGAAAGAAGTTCGGCCTCGGAGTACCGATGCCATGGGGTGAAGGCTGCGTCAGCCGTTTGAGACCTATGAGAACCGACCTTGGGGCGAGCGTGAGGGTCTGACATGGGGATCACCAACGTTTATTTTCAGGGGTATCGAGTAAAGGGCGCAGCTCTGCAGCAATAAATTCACGGGCGCGAAAGATGCGCGAACGCACCGTACCGATCGGACAGTTCATGGCTTCCGCAATTTCTTCATAGCTTAGACCTTCAATTTCGCGCAGGGTAATTGCCGCACGCAGATCGGGGGGAAGCGCTTCGATGGACCGGTTAACCGTCTCTGCGATCTGCCGGCTCAACAGGAGCGACTCCGGTGTCTGGTTGTCTACTACGACTGCTCCAGAATCAAAAGATTCCGTATCTTCCTCGTCCGAGGTGAGGTCTGTCATCGGTATGGGCTGTTTGCCCAGGGAGACCAAATGGTTTTTGGCGGTGTTGACAGCGATGCGATAGAGCCAGGTGTAGAAGGCGCTGTCGCCCCGAAACTGCGGAAGCGCCCGATAGGCCTTAATGAAGGCCTCTTGGACCACATCTTCAACCTCTGCCGGGTCGCGGATGAGCCGTGAGACCAGCCTGAGAACCTTACGCTGGTACTTCAGCACCAGTAGGTTGAATGCGCCTTGATCGCCCGCCTGTACGCGGCTTACCAGGACCTGATCGGCCTCTCGGTCCATACGGCCTCAGATCCGAGAAAAGACCAAGGTGCCGTTGGTTCCCCCAAAACCGAAATTGTTTTTCACCGCCACCGATATGTCGAGCTTACGGGCCTCATTGGCACAGTAATCGAGGTCGCACTCGGGATCTTGATTGAAAATATTGATGGTCGGCGGGCTCACTTGGGCATGAATCGCCATGACCGTGAAAACAGACTCAAGCCCACCGGCACCCCCAAGGAGGTGGCCGGTCATCGACTTGGTGGAGTTCACCACGACCTTTCGGGCACGTTCACCTAGCGCCAGCTTGATGGCCTCGGTCTCGTTTTTGTCGCCCAGAGGCGTGGAGGTTCCGTGGGCGTTCACATAATCGACCTGCTCGGGCTCTACGCCGGCGTCTTTCAGGGCATTGACCATACAACGCCGTGGACCCTCACGGTCAGGGGCTGTCATGTGATAAGCATCGCCTGAGAATCCCACACCGCGGAGTTCAGCATAAATACGGGCACCACGGGCCTTGGCATGCGCATATTCTTCTAGCACCATCACGCCCGCCCCCTCGCCGAGCACGAAGCCGTCTCGGTCTTTGTCCCAAGGGCGAGAGGCGGTGGCAGGATCGTCGTTACGCGTAGACAGAGCCCGCGCCGCGGCAAAGCCCCCGATACCCAGCGGCGAGATGGTGGATTCGGCCCCACCGGCGACCATGACATCGGCATCGCCGTACTGAATCAGCCGAGCCGCTAGGCCAATGCTGTGCAGCCCGGTGGTACAGGCGGTCACGGCCGCCAGGTTGGGCCCCTGAAGATTGCGCAGAATACTGATGTGCCCGGAGATCATGTTGATAATCGATCCGGGAACAAAGAAAGGCGAGATCCGACGGGCGCCGCGGTTGGTGTATTCGGCGTGGGTGTCTTCGATCATGGGCAGACCGCCGATTCCCGAGCCCACCATCACACCCACGCGCTCGGTGTTGGCCTCGGAAATAATCAGCCCAGAGTCGTCGAGCGCCTGAAGGCCCGCCGCAATTCCGTAGTGAATGAAGACATCCATATGCCGGGCCTCTTTGGCCGGAATGTAGTCTTCGATAGAAAACCCTTTGACCTCCCCAGCGAAGTGCACAGGAAGGCCGGAATGGTCGAACCGGGTGACCGTTTGGATGCCCGATCGACCCTCAAGTACAGCAGCCCACGCCGCCTGGGGAGAGTTACCTACCGGGGAGACACAGCCTAACCCGGTAACGACTACCCTACGACGCTGACCTGATGAAAAATACCCCATACCTGTGTTGCGTCGTCCGGAGCAGAGGACCTGCACAGAGTCAGGCCGCCCGCCGGAAGGTCCGCTGCTATTTCTTGAGGTTAGCGTTTACGAAGTCAATGGCCTGCTGAACCGTCGTAATCTTCTCCGCCTCTTCGTCGGGAATCTCACACTCAAAGGCATCTTCCAGGGCCATCACCAGCTCAACGGTGTCGAGCGAATCGGCGCCGAGGTCGTCAACGAACTTAGACTCGTTCTTGATGTCCTCTAGCTTCACGCCAAGCTGCTCAGAAACGATCGCTTTGACGCGCTTCTCGATATCTTCCATGGTTTATATCCTCTCGTCACCAAAGGGAGTTAAGACAATCGATTGTATCAGTTCATCACCATGCCGCCGTTGACATTCAGGGTGATGCCGGTGATGTAACCAGCATCCTCCGAGGCCAAAAAGACGACAGATGCTGCAATATCACTCGGTTTTCCCAGGCGTTGCGCCGGTATCTGACTCGTGAGCGACGCGATCTGCTCTTCTGATAGTGCCCGGGTCATGTCGGTATCGATAAACCCCGGGGCGACGCAATTTACGGTGATGCCGCGGCTGGCGATCTCGCGTGCCAGGGCTCGGCTCATGCCCGCGACCCCCGCCTTCGCCGCCGCATAGTTGGCCTGACCGGGATTGCCGCTCACACCCACGACCGAGGTGATTTGTACAATCCGCCCCCATCGGGCCTTCATCATGGGACGAAGCACCGCCCGGTTGAGCTTAAAGACCGCGGTAAGGTTGGTCTGAATAACAGCATCCCACTCCTCGTCTTTCATACGCATGGCCAGGTTGTCACGGGTAATGCCCGCGTTATTCACGAGGATATCGAGGTGCCCGTGTTTCTTGATCACGGCATCGACGAGGGCCTCACAGGCCCCCGATTCTGTGACCTCAAGCTGCATCCCTTCCCCCTGCAGACCCGCCTGACGAAGCGACTCGGAGATCGCCTGGGCGCCCGCCTCTGTGGTGGCCGTTCCAATCACCAGATGTCCGGCCTGGCCCAGCGCATGGGTAATCGCCTGCCCAATGCCACGACTCGCTCCCGTGACCAGCGCGACGCGTGTCATCGTAGTGCCTCCACAGTGGAAGTCAGAGAAGGCTGATCAAAGATATTAAAAACCTGCGCCTGGGGCAGGATGCGTTTTACGAGACCCGCAAGCACCTTACCCGGCCCACACTCCACAAAGGTGGTGAACCCGGCAGCAGAGAGGTTTTCAAGGGTCTGGGTCCAGAGCACAGGACTCTTTGCCTGGGCCGCCAGCGCCTGACGGATCGCATCGGCATCCCCAGAAGGCTGGGCGGTGAGGTTATGCCAGACAGGCACAGCGGCCGGGGCAAAGTGCACCTGGGCTAGGCGCTGGGCCAGCGCCGCCGCTGCTGGCGCTAGAAGCGAGGAATGAAAAGGCGCAGAGACAGGCAGCAAGAGCGCGCGCTTTGCACCGGCCTGCTTCAGAGCGGCGCAGGCCGCCTCGACCGCCCCCACGTGGCCCGCGATCACCGTCTGGTCGGGCGCATTGAAATTGACAGCCTCGACAACTGCCTGTGGGGTACTCAGGCCCTGACAGACTTCCTGCACCTTGTCGGCGGCAAGACCAAGAACCGCCGCCATGCCCCCCTGCCCGACCGGCACGGCCTCTTGCATGGCCTGCGCACGAAAGCGTACCAACGCGGTAGCCTCAGACAGCGAGAGTGCACCCGCCGCTACCAAGGCGGAATATTCCCCAAGACTGTGGCCCGCCACGGCCGCTGGCATGGGGCCCCCTGCAGCACGATAGGCCTGAAAGAAAGAGACCGCACAGGCGAGCATCACGGGCTGCGTGTTCACCGTAAGGTTGAGCGTCTCTATCGGGCCCTGGGCAACCAGCCCGGGAATATCGAGATCAATGGCCCTTGAGGCCTCCGCCAGTGCCGCTGCCACGACGCCATTGCCGTCAAACCCGCTGAGCATTCCCACAGCCTGAGACCCCTGGCCGGGAAAGAGAAAAACCAAGTCCTTCCTATTCACACCCTTCTCCTTCTAATTTTGGGAATAGAGATGTCGACGATGCGGCCCAGAACCTGCGCGGTCATGCCTGCGACGCATTACATGCGTACCAGCGCCGCCCCCCAGGTGAAGCCGCCCCCAACGCCCTGCAATAAGACGTGGTCTCCGGGCTTCACACGTCCATCGCGACGGGCCACATCGAGCGCCATCGGCACCGATGCGGCCGAGGTATTGCCATGCTGATCGACGGTGACGACCAGCTTCGAGATCGGCAACCCCAGACGCTTCGCGGTGAACTGCAGAATGCGGACATTAGCCTGGTGCGGGATCAGCCAGTCGATCTGCTCAGTCTGCATCTGGGCATCGGCGAGCACCTCTCGGGCCGATGATTCCAAGACCTGAACCGCAAGCTTGAATACTGCCTGACCGTCCATGGTGAGGAACGGGTGCCCCGTGGCAGCCCCGTGGCTGATCTGCCCCGCGGTACGCAGAATATCTTCGTGTTCCCCCCGCGCATGGAGTCGATGGGCCAAGATACCGGGCTGGTCGGCGGCCTGAAGCACCACAGCGCCTGCGCCATCCCCGAAAAGAACACAGGTACCGCGGTCGCTCCAGTCAAGAATTCGCGAGAAGACCTCGGCCCCAATGACCAAGGCCGTACGTGCCTTGCCCGCCCGTATAAAGAGGTCGGCGGTGGCCAAGGCATAGACAAACCCCGTGCAGACCGCCTGAATATCAAATGCCGCCCCCTGCCCGACGCCTAGCTTCTTTTGCACCAGGCAGGCCGTCGAGGGAAAGATCATGTCGGGGGTGGAGGTTGCCACCAGAATGAGGTCGATATCCTGGGCACCGACCCCGGCATCGGCCATGGCAATGCGCGCGGCCTCGGCGGCGAGATCGCTAGAGGACAAATCGGCCTGCGCCAGATAGCGCTGGGCAATGCCAGTACGTTCTTTAATCCAGGCATCGCTGGTCTCAATACCCCGGGCCGCGAGTCGCTCTGCCAGAGCGTCATTCGTGACGGGATCACCGGGAAGAAACCGGCCGGTGCCGATGATGCGCGAAAAGGGCCCCTGCCCAGACAGAGTGAAATTGGCCATGGCCAGGGAGTTTATCGTTTATCCCGCCTGCAGGGTCTGTGAAATGCGCTCGACGAGATCATGCTCCGCGGCATCGGCGGCACGCTCAAGGGCATGGCGAAAGGCATAGGCATCTGCCGACCCGTGGCTTTTCACGACCACACCTTTGAGCCCAAGAAGCACCGCACCGTTATATCGACGTGGGTCGACGCGGGCGGCAAAAGACCGCAGGACCGGCGATGCCACCACAGCGGCCAGCTTGGTAAGCCAGTTCTTCTTGAAGGCATCCTTCAGAAACCCACCCAGCATCTGGGCCACACCCTCAGAGGTCTTTAACGCGACATTGCCCACAAATCCGTCGCAGACCACCACATCGGTGCCGCCCTTGTAGACATCGTTGCCCTCAACATTGCCTTTGAAATTGAGCCGACTGGCGCGGAGCAATTCGGCGGCCTGCTTCACCACCTCATTGCCCTTGATGGACTCTTCTCCCACATTCAGAAGCCCCACGGACGGGGACGGCGTGTTGCGGGTGGCCGCGACCAAGGCCGAGCCCATAACCGCAAACTGAAAGAGGTGCTCCGGACCACAATCGACATTGGCGCCGAGATCGAGCATAAGGGTGGAACCCCCCAGTCGATTAGGAATCGCTGTGGCGATTGCGGGCCGATCAATACCCTCGAGCGTCTTTAAGACATAGCGGGAAATGGCCATGAGCGCGCCCGTATTACCCGCGCTTACCGCAGCCTGCGCCTGACCATCGGCAACGGCCTGAAAGGCAAGTCGCATCGACGATTGCCGCTTGGTCTTGAGGGCGACAGCAGGCGGGTCGTCCATCCCCACCACCTGTTCGGCATAGACGCGGCTTACCCGATCTGACTGGATAAGCACCCCAAAACGCCGGGCATCGCGGTGAACGAGTGCCTCAATGGAGGCATCGAGCGCGGCCTGCTGACCTACCAAAATGAGTTGAGATGCGGGGCGGCGCAGAAGGAAGTCGGCGCACCCGGGCAGCGTTACCGAGAGCCCGTGATCCCCCCCCATGCAGTCTACGGCGACGCAGACCGACACGTGTACCTCTGAAAAAGCTAGGGACTAAACCGAAAAGGCGTTTAGGCGTCTGCCCCGGGGGTCTTGACTACTTTCTTGCCACGGTAAAAGCCAGATGGGCTGATGTGGTGGCGACGATGTACCTCTCCAGTCGTGGGCTCAACGGCCACGGGAGGATTGGTAAGAAAGTCATGCGCGCGGTGCATTCCACGCTTAGAGGGGGACTTCTTATTCTGCTGAACGGCCATGGTGTTTCATCTCCAAGTGCTCGGAAAAATCCTTCGATTATAAACGAGCTTAGGACTTTTTGGGGCTTGTCTTGGCAGAAAGCAGCTGGTCAAGCCCGGCGAAGGGTCGCTGGCCAGAAGCGGAGAGGTCTGCCGGCGCCTGGCAGTCTGGGTGCACATAGGGGTCGGACAGCCGCATCAAGACCTCGTCTTCCAGTAGATCGAGCAGACTCACCTGGTCGTCATCGCAGACGGCCTCCTCGGCATCTGACACATCGAGCGCCTTATCGGCCTGGGCCACTGTCTCAAAGAGCCGGAATCGGCACTCGCTCTGCACCGGCAGATCAAGCGGCTGTAAGCAGCGGGCGCAGGCCAGGCGGGCGCGGGTATGCATCGCCAGGCGCAGGCGGTCCTTTCCATCGTACTGAACCGAGGCCTCGACCGGCGTGAGCAGCGCGATCTCGGCCTCCGCCAGACGGGAAAAAGACTGGGAGGGAAAGAGGCGGGAGACCGCGAATCCCGCAGGAAAATCGTCGCGCAGCCGTTGCCGCGCGATCGGCCCGAGGAAATCCAGTTTTGTCTGGGGGGTGGCAGGGGTAGGGGTAGGGGGCTGCATGAGTGCGATCATAGCGAGATGTCTACCTCTGCCCCAGCCACACTTCCGCACGGCCCGCATCTGATCCTGGCATCGACGAGCCGCTATCGCCAACTCCTGCTCTCGCGCCTCGGTCTACCGTTCACCACCCAGGCCCCCGGTGTCGATGAGGCAGCGCGGGCAGAGGAGCCTCCGCAGGCATTGGCCGAGCGCCTTGCAAAAGAGAAGTCTCTCGCCGTGGCCCGCCTCCACCCCGGTGCGGTGGTGATTGGGTCAGACCAGGTGGCCGTCTGCGATGGGCGCATTCTCGGAAAGCCAGGTACGCCCGAAAAGGCGCTTGCCCAACTTCTCTGGCAGGCCGGAAAGTCCACCGACTTTCATACGGCGATCTGCCTCGGGCGTCTTGAGCCTCAGGGAGAGAGGCAGCCGCAGACAAGCGTACGTACAGTGACTACCCGGGTGGTCTGGCGTTCTAGAGACGAACTCACCATCGATCGGCTCACCCAATACATCGCGCGTGAAAACCCGGTGGACTGCGCGGGAGCCGCAAAATCCGAGGGGCTCGGCATCACACTCATTCACGCATTCGAAGGGCCCGACCCGACGGCGCTTGTCGGCCTTCCCCTGATTGCCCTCACCGAGATGCTCAGCGCATGGGGGCTGGACCCGCTTTTGTCCCCAGGTTCTCCCCCAGGGTCTGCGCAATAGAGGCCCCCAGGCGGCGGGCAAAGACTTCAAGCACCGACGACTGATAAGAGTAGTCCACCAGTTCCTCGGCCTGGAAGACCTCGCGGGCGACGCCCTGTACCGAGCCGATCCCATCGGCCAGCCCAACCGCGACACTGCCTTCCCCGCTATAGACCATGCCTGAAAAAATCTGCGGATCGGACTTTAGGCGCTCGCCCCGCCCCTGCTTGACCGAGTCAATGAAGTGCCGATGCACCTCATCGATCAGCGCCTGAGTGGCTTTTTGGTGGGCGGGGTTCACCGGCGAGAAGGGGTCTAGCATGGCCTTGTTCTCTCCCGCGGTCAGCAGTCGACGCTCGATCCCGAGCTTATTCATAAGGCCCTGTACGCCAAACCCGTCCATCAAGACACCGATCGAGCCCACAAGGCTGGAGCGACTCACCAGAATCTGATCGGCGGCTGCGGCAATGTAGTAGCCGCCTGAGGCGCAGACATCTTCCACCACCGCAATCACCTGCTTTTCGGGGTTGAGCCCACGCAGCCGTCGGATCTCGTCATAGATCAAGGCCGACTGTACGGGGCTGCCGCCTGGTGTGTTCATACGCAGAATGATGCCTGCGGCCATGGGCTCATCAAACGCCAGTCGCAGTGACTCATTGATCTGGCCTGCATCGACCTCGCCATCGACCTCAATGGCGCCTGTCAGGCTGATGACCGCTGTGTGCCTGCCCGTTGGTCCACCGGCCTCGGGGAAGCCCGAAAACGACTGGGCCACGATGCCGGCGACCAGTAGCAACACCAGAAGCGTGAGTAGGCGTCTGCCCATGGCCCAGCGACGTGCCTGACGCTGCTCCTCAAGGTGCGCCAAAAGAACACGCTCCATCGTCTGGGTGATGACCGCATTCGCGGCGTTGTCATTGGTCTGAGTGTCCATAGAGAGAGCCTTTTGTGAAGTCACGCGTTCTGCAAGATATGTGTGCGAACCCATTGATGAAGATCGACGACTGTCTCCAGGCAGTCGACTGGCGAGTGCCGCATAAGGGCCTCCCGCTCATGCGCACCGTAACTTACCGCCAGCGCCTGGGCGCCAGCAGAATGGGCCATGCCGATGTCATGGGTGGTATCACCCACCACGAGGGCCGAGGCCGGGTCGAGATCAAGCGTTGCGCAGATCTCCAAGACCATCTCGGGGCCAGGCTTCGGTACCGACTCATCGGCACAGCGCGAAGTGGTAAAGAATCCTCGGGTCTGCGTGGTGTCGAAGGCGCGTTCGAGGCCCTGGCGGGACTTCCCCGTGGCCACCGCCATGACAACCCCCGCCGCTTGCAAATCAGACAGCAGGCGTGTGATGCCCTCAAACGGCACCAGAAGCTGGTCCCGCGATAAATAGTGGTGGCGAAATCGCATGCTCAACTCCGGCGCACGCTCTGGCGGAAGGTCGGGCGCCACGCGCCGCAGGGCATCCTGCAGCCCAAGGCCAATTACATACTGGGCATCTGCCATGCTGGGCACAGCAAGGCCCAGGTCTTCGCACGACAGACGAATCGCCTGGGCGATGGTCTGGGTGGAGTCCACCAGGGTGCCATCCCAGTCGAAGATCACCACCTCGGGGCGCCTTACCGGGCCAGCCATGTCAGCCCCAATTCTTGTAGTCGATGCACAAAATCCTCATCTGGGTCCGCGGTAATGGTGCGTCGGCCGGGTTCCTCACCCTCTGACAAATCAAAAGAAAGCTTCCACGCATGAAGCATCATACGGCGGGGCCGGCGGCCGCCTCCGAGGCCCCCAGGATCCGATGAGGCGTGGCTCGCCTGGTCAGGCCCATATTTCAGGTCGCCGACAATCGGGCAGCCCCGATCCATCAGATGGACCCGAATCTGGTGGGTGCGTCCGGTGAGGGGTTCGCAGAGCAATAGGCTAACGGGGCCCAGCCGAGGATGTACGGCAGAGGCCAGAAGCCGGGCGCGGGTGACCGAGGGCTGGCCTTCGGGATGCACATGGACCCAACGCTCCCCATTGGGTGCCACCGTCTTTCGTAGCGGCTGACGCATGGGCTGATCGGCCAGGCCCGTGGCCTGCCAGTCTCCCACCACGCAGGCCAGATACTGCTTACGCATCCGGCCCTCTTGGAGTTGTCGATGGGTGTGCAGAAGGGCTTTGCGGGCCGTGGCCAGAAGCAACACGCCCGAGGTGTCACGATCGAGCCGATGCACGAGCTCGAGAAAGCCCGCCGGCCGCGTAGCCCTGAGTGCCTCAATGACGCCAAGGGAGACCCCGCTGCCGCCGTGTACCGCGATTCCGGCGGGCTTGTGGACAGCCAGAAGTCCCTGCCCCTCAAAAAGGGGGGCCAGACGGTCGGAGAACTCTGCCGCCTGTGCCGCCAGGCGCCGCGTTGACTCCACGGACTGCTCTGCTGGTGTCGGTACCCGAATCGGCGGTAGCCTCAGCCACTGGCCGGCCTTAAGTCGAAAATCGGCCTTCACCCGGCCGCCGTCCACGCGAACCTCGCCCGTACGCAGCATGCGATAGACGCGCGTCTTCGGGACCCCCTTAAAGTGGGTAATCAGGAAATTGTCAATTCTCTGGCCGTCGGCATCGTCGGTGACGAGAACACGCCGGTCGGGGGTGCCAGCGCCAGGAGAGGACACCACAGAATCAGGAGTCAAAGGTAAGAGTCGGTCAGAAAAGGGGTTTTTTAGTAATCTTGGGTATACTATGCCTCAGCCTTAAAGGAAAAGGCCTGATCCGCTGAATTCCGGTCGTGTTGCATGTGGTCTACGCCCGATGAGTCAGCGCTCAGAATGATTTTTAGTCCGTGGAGCGCGACAGAGAGTGCGGCCCGGCCCCGAAAGACGATCAGAATCGATCATATGAATTTGGTGGATATTTCCATTGTCAGGATTTCTCGGCGCTCCCCCTTGCTGGCGGACGCGCTTACAGGCTCCCACAGGTTCCCCCGTTCGATCCGCCCGCCACATCCTGGTAGGCCCGGCTCTGCTCGACTAAACAGGCCTCCACTGCCCCACTCTCAGACGCTCTTTTGCCGATCCTAGTCGGCGTTGCCCCGCCAATACGCACTTCATAAGCGTGCAGTACGGGGTTGTTTGGGAGAAGTCTGAATGAAACGTATGTTGTTTAATGCCACGCACTCCGAGGAGTTGCGTGTCGCGATTGTCGACGGCCAACGGCTGGTTGATCTTGATATCGAAGCCGCGGGACGCGAACAGCGCAAGAGCAATATCTACAAAGGCGTAGTCACACGGGTAGAACCGAGCCTTGAGGCCTGTTTCGTGAATTACGGCGAGGAGCGCCACGGGTTTCTGCCTTTTAAAGAGATCGCCCGCGAATACTTTAAGCCGGGTGTCGATGTGGGTCGCGCCCGGATTCAGGATGCGATTTCCGAGGGCACCGAACTTCTGGTGCAGATCGAGAAAGAAGAACGCGGTAATAAAGGGGCAGCCCTAACGACCTTTATCTCATTGGCCGGGCGGTACCTAGTGCTTATGCCCAACAACCCCCGTGGGGGCGGCGTATCGCGCCGTATCGAGGGTGAAGACCGACAGGAGCTCAAAGACGCCATGGACCAGCTCGAGGTGCCGGGCGGCATGAGCATGATTGCCCGCACCGCCGGCATTGGTCGCACGGTTGATGAACTGCAGTGGGACCTCAACTACCTGCTCCAACTCTGGAAGGCGGTCGACGATGCCCGCTCGCTGCAGTCCGGTGCCTATCTGATCTATCAAGAATCCAGCCTTGTCATTCGCGCGATCCGCGACTACTTCCACCCAGACATCGGCGAGATTCTCATCGACACCGATGACATCTATGAGCAGGCCCGGCAGTTCATGCTTCATGTGATGCCCGATCTCGCACCGCGGGTGAAGCGCTATCGCGACGATATTCCCCTCTATTCTCGCTTTCAGATAGAGCATCAGATTGAAACCGCCTATTCGCGCATGGTGCAGTTGCCTTCGGGCGGCGCCCTGGTCATCGACCATACCGAGGCGCTGGTCGCCATCGATGTGAACTCGGCCCGTTCCACCCGTGGGTCAGACATTGAAGAAACCGCACTGCGCACCAACCTCGAGGCTGCCGATGAGGTAGGACGACAACTGCGGCTGCGCGACCTCGGCGGCCTGATTGTGATCGACTTCATTGATATGGAGTCGGCAAAAGCCCAACGCGAGGTGGAGCAGCGACTGCGCGATGCCCTGCACCACGACCGGGCGCGGGTACAGATGGGCAAGATCTCGCGTTTTGGCCTCATGGAACTCTCGCGCCAGCGACTGCGGCCGGCCTTAAACGAGGGCTCGCACATCACCTGCCCGCGTTGTAATGGCACGGGTGTGATACGCGATATCGACTCCAGCGCCCTGCATATCTTGCGCATTCTGCAAGAAGAGGCCATGAAGGAAGGTACGGCGGCCGTGCATGTGCAGGTGCCCGTCGAGGTGGCGAGCTTCCTGCTCAACGAGAAGCGTACTGATATCGCCAAGCTTGAGGCACGCCTGAAGGTCACCATCGTTCTGATCCCCAACAAGTTCATCGAGACGCCGAGCTACACCATTGAGCGCCTGCGGCATGACGATCCGCGACTGGAGGACATCAAGGCGAGCTATGCCATGGCAGATCAGCCCGTCTCGGATTCGCCCTACCAGGCCAAGAAAGAAGACCAGGCAGCTGTCAAGCCCCGGCAAGAGGCCGTGGTCAAAGGCATTACCCCGGCAACCCCCGCACCGCAGCGGGAACCCGTGGCAGAGGCGGCCCCCTCTTTCTGGTCCAAACTTTTTGCCATCTTTAAATCCGAACCCGAGGCCCCCGCGCGAGCCAAGCCCGCCTCCTCTGGCCGCGCGGCGCGAGGCGAATCCGGTGGAGGCACATCCCGCAACGGGCGCGGCCAAGACCGGCGGCGAGAGCGCGATCGTGGCGAGGGTCGGGCAGAAGGAACGAACGGCCAAGGCGGGAAAGGCAAAGATGCCAAAGAAGCGCGCGAACCACGCGAACCCCGTGACACCAAAGACAGCCGCAATGGCCGAGGAGGCCGAGACAACGCGACACGCGAGGCGAAGGAGCCAACGGCTCGTGAGCCCAAGGAGTCGCGGGAGCCCCGAGAGCCCAGAGAAGCAAAAGAGCCACGCGAGCCACGAGAGGCAAAAGAACCACGCGAGCCACGAGAAGGGCGTGAGGGTCGTGAGCCGCGTGGCGGACGCGACCGTGGAGAGGGCCAGGGCCCGCGCGAACGCCGCGAACCCCGTGAACCGCGGGCCACAACCACGGTAGAACCATCCGCAACCTCTGCCCCTGCGATCGCAGAGGAGGGTCTCGAGGCTGAGATTGAGAGTCGTCTGTCCCTAGCTTCGGCGGCCAACGGTGATGACGCAGCCGCTGTCGATAAGCCCCGTCGCCGTAGACGGCGTGGCGGTCGATCCGAGGGCGGGGCTGCCGCGGGCACCGAGGCTGAGAATACGGCAGACGTATCCGATTTCGTCGAAGAGACAGCTGTCGTTGAACCACGCACAGTGGAGACGCTACAGAACGACCATGCCGAGCCAGCGGGCACGACCGTAGCCAGCGATAGGCCGCGTGCGCTGGAGCCTGTTGCGGCCGCCGAGCCGGCCCCCGTTGCCGCGCCTGCGGTCTCGGTCTCGCCGCCGACCATGATGCCGGCGCCCGTCGTGTTTGCGCCTGCGGTGGCCCCCTTAGCGGTGCCCGTATCGACAACTCATATCGAAGAAGACCTGGCCAAGGCGGGGCTGCAATGGGTGCAGACCGACCCGGGTAAAACAGCCGCCACCCCCGAGGCGGCGGTAGCGCCCCCGCCCCCTGCGGGCCGTCGTCTGAAGCGGCCCGATCCGGTGTCCACCGATGAGCCGCTCATGATGGTGGAAACCAAGCCCGACTAAGGGTCGTTTCTCCAGAGTCCTCTTTCTGCGGGCATCATAGAGGGCATGAGCGAGGGCCACCGCATTATTCCGATCTCTCCGGCGTCGTTTCGCCGGAGAGCGGCACGTCTTCTCGAAAAAGACCAGCAAGGGGCTTCGCAGGTCGCAACTACGGAAGGCATAGCCTCGTTTGCCGAGTCGACCGATACGCCCCCCCTCGATCAGCGCGGCCGACCGCTGCGCGACCTCCGTATTTCTGTCATCGACCAATGCAATTTCCGATGTGGCTATTGCATGCCCAAAGAGGTCTTTCACAAAGACTATGTCTTTCTCTCTCGCGACGAGCTGCTGAGCTTTGAGGAGATCGTGCGGCTTGCCCGGGTCTTTGTGGGCCTCGGCGTGGAAAAGCTCCGGATCACCGGCGGAGAACCCCTGCTAAGAAAAGGGCTCGAAGAACTCATCAAAGAACTGTCAGCCCTCAAAACACGTGCGGACCAGCCCGTAGAGATCGCCCTCACCACCAACGGTGTTTTGCTTGCCCAGAAGGCCAAGGCCTTACGCGATGCGGGGCTTGATCGGATTACGGTGAGCCTCGATGCCTTAGACCCCGCGCTCTTTCGGCAGATGTCTGGCATTGAAGACAGTGCACCGGCAACAGTGCTCGCAGGCATCGATGCCGCCCAGGCGGCAGGGCTCAAGGTCAAGGTGAATATGGTCGTCCAGAAAGGCGTCAACGAGGGCGAGATTCTGCCCATGGCCCGCCTCTTTCGCGAGCTTGGGCATACCGTTCGATTCATAGAATTCATGGACGTGGGAAACTCGAACGACTGGTCACAAGACCAGGTGGTTGCCTCGAGCGCAGTGATCGCCCAGATCAACGCCCACTTTCCGGTCTTGCCCGTAGGTCGCGCCACCCCCAACGAGGTCTCGGAGCGTTGGCGGTACAACGACAGGCCAGTAGAGATCGGCGTGATCTCTTCGGTCAGTAAGCCCTTCTGCGGGCACTGCTCTCGGGCGCGTATTTCGTCTGAAGGACTGCTCTACACCTGCCTCTTCGCTTCCAGCGGCTTTGACCTTCGTCAGGCCGTCCGTACAGAGACCGACGACCAGATCCTCGCGCGCATCATCCATGGCATCTGGACCCAGCGAGAGGACCGCTACTCCGAACTCCGCGAGAGTCTGATGGCGCAGAAAAAAAATCGCCCGCAGACGCGGGCGAAGATTGAAATGAGCTATATCGGGGGATGAATCGCGCCAGGGCCTGCGCTACACGCCCTGAGGACCCGCGATAAACGTTGCCTACCGCTTAATGATCTTTAAGGGGCCGGGCAACGAGGCGTAATAGGCCGCCAGGTTGGCAATCTCTTCTTTGGTAAGGGGCGCTGCCATGCCCGCCATAATGGCGTTTTTACGCGTTCCCGATTTGTAGTCCGAAAGCGCACGCACGAGAAAATCTTCGTACTGCCCAGCGAGAACAGGGTAGCTAGGATCTACGACCTTAATACCGTCTGCGCCATGACAGGCCATGCAGGCCTGGGACGCCTTTTCCTTGCCCAGCGCAATGTTGCCCGCCTGTGCAGGCAGCGATAGGGCAATCAGGGAAGCGCCCAGCACTGCAACCTCAGCAAGGCTTCGAATCACCATACGATTTTTCATGAGGGTCTCCCGTACCGGTTACTTGGCGCCGCCAAGGGCGTAGAAGGCCGCTAGATCGGCGATATCCTGATCGGTCAGGGTCTTAGAGATGGCCAGCATGCTTGGGTGGCTCCGCTCTCCCGACCGATAGGCATTCATGGCAGAGACCAGATAGGCCTCGCCCTGGCCAGCAATCTTCGGCACACGGTAGAGATGAGGAAAGGCCGTCTTGTACTCAGGAATTCCATGGCAGCCAATACACATGGAGTTCTTTTTTGCGCCGTCGGCCGGATTTCCCTTCACGGGTGTCTGCGCCACTGCCGTTGCAGCCACCAAAAACAAACCACAGCCGAACACCGCTGCGGAATTTTTTATTGTCATGTTGTCCCCCTGATATTCAGACTCGCGCATATTACCAGAGGCGCCTGGAGCAGCCGTCCATAACCCACACCCCATAAATCGGAGGCTACGAAGGGCCAACCCCAGAGAACCCTCAAGGGCGGGAACCCTTAGGATCTGGCCCCCAACCCCCGCAGCAGGAACCCATTGAGTCGGCGCACAAAGCTCGCAGGGTCTTCGGGTTGCCCACCCTCAGCAAGCAAGGCCTGGTCGTGTAGCAGCCAGACGAGATCCCGCAGGGTGTCGGAAATCCCATCGGAGACCGCCTGGCCATCGGTGCCAAGGATCTGCCCGCCCCCGCTGTCACTCTCGGCAATCAGCGCCTTGACAAGTGGATGCTGGGGATTGAGTTCAAGAATGGCCTTGCGCTCCGGCGCCTTCTGACCAGAGGCCTTCAATAAGCGCTCCAGGTGGCCGCTCATGTCGTGCTCATCGGAGACCAGGCAGCAGGCCGAGTCGGTAAGCCGTTGGGTGAGACGCACTTCTTTGACCTTGTCACCCAGAATCTTCGCCGCCTTTTCGATTGCCGGCTTGGCAACAGCCTGGGCATCCTCGATAGCCTTTTCTTCGGCCTTCGCGGCCTCCGGCGTCTGGGCGTCTTGCACCGTACTGAGGTCAAGCGCGCCCTTGGCGACTGACTGAATCCCCTTACCTTCAAATTCGGTCAGAAAATTCAGTACCCATTCATCGATACGATCGGTCAGCAGCAGAACCTCGATCCCCTTTTTCTTGAAAATCTCAAGGTGGGGGCTAGAACGCGCCGCATTGAGCGAGTCTGCCGTCAGCACATAGATCTTCTCCTGCCCCTCCTTCATGCGCGACAGGTAGTCTTTCAGAGAGACGGTCGGCGCATCGTCGGTGCTCTGGGTACTGACAAACCGGGCGAGCGCAGCCAGTCGATCTTTGTTGGCGAAGTCTTCCCCGAAGCCCTCTTTCAGGCACTGGCCAAATTCCTGCCAACAGCCTTTGTAGTCTTCAGGCTTATTCTCCGCAAGGTCTTCAAGCAGGCCAAGAATACGCTTGGCACAGCCCTCACGAATCGCCTTAATGTCGCGACTCTCCTGGAGAATTTCACGCGACACATTGAGCGGCAGATCGGAGGAATCGACCACCCCGCGCACAAACCGCAGATAGTTGGGCAGTAGTTGCTCGGCATCGTCCATGATGAAGACGCGTTTGATGTAGAGCTTCAGGCCATGGCGCGACTGGCGGTCGTAAAGATCAAAGGGGGCCTTGCTCGGAATATAGAGCAGCTGGGTGTATTCCGTGCGTCCCTCCACCCGGTTGTGGGTGTAGGCCAAGGGGGCATCGAACCCATGGGAGAGGCTCTTGTAGAACTCTTGGTACTGGGCATCAGTAATCTCGGACTTCGGCCGCGTCCAGAGCGCAGAGGCCTGATTCACCACCTCCCACTCGTCCTTCTCTTCGTATTCCTTTTTCTCCTCGTTCCAGTCGCGCTTTTTCATCTCGATAGGCAGGCCGATATGATCGGAATAACGCTTCAGAATCTCTTTGAGTTTCCAGTGCGATAACAAGTCGTCATGGCTCTTGGCGTCTTCCCCCTCCCCTTCGGGCGCACGCAGCTTCAAAATGACGGAGGTCCCCCGAGCGGCGCGCTCTGCGGATTCAAGACTAAAGCTGCCGGTGCCATCAGACTCCCACCTTACGGCCTCCTGGGCGGCAAGCCCTGCCCGGCGGGTGATGACCGTGACCTGCTCGGCCACAATAAACGAAGAATAAAAGCCCACCCCAAACTGGCCGATCAAGGCAGAGTCTTTGGCGGCGTCGCCGGAGAGCTTGCTAAAAAATTCCTTGGTCCCCGAACGGGCAATGGTGCCGAGATTGGCAATTACCTCGTCACGACTCATGCCAATGCCGTTGTCTTCGATAGTAAGGGTCTTCTGCGAGGCATCAAAAGAGACGCGAATCTTGAGCTCTGGATCGCCCTCAAAGAGGCTGTCGTTTGACAAGGCCTCGAGCCGAAGCTTGTCACAGGCATCCGAGGCGTTCGAAACGAGTTCGCGTAGAAAGATGTCGCGGTTGCTATAGAGCGAATGGATCATGAGGTGCAACAACTGCTTGACCTCGGTCTGGAAGGACATGGTTTCTTTGGACATGGGTCGACTCCGTAATAAACAATTCCCAGAAAATGAGGGAGAAATCCTCGATTTCAAGGGGCTGCGGGAGGCAGCGGCATATGAAGCGAGCGCGGCTTAAATTTAAGCCCCAGAGGCTTACCTTTACGAGCACGCTTGCCGACAAAGGGCAGAAGCGCATCGCGCGACAACCACTGCTCAGACGTCTTACCGGCACGCCCTTCGCCGCGCACGACCAGCCCCGCATCGGGAACGACCGAGAGATCGACCAGCCGATCCGAGGGGCCCTCAGTCTCAATGAGGCTCACCCCCCGCCCGCCGGCCGGTAGTTCTTTGACTTCATCGCGCCCGAAGATCAGCAGCCGACCCTGTGCGGTCAGCGCGGCAAGCGCGCCATCGGCAGCCTCAAGCACGCGCAGAACACTGGGCTCATCGCCTGCATCGAGGGTCATAAACTGCTTACCGCTGCGGTTTCTGCCCACCAGCCCTTCGAGCCGGGTGAGAAAACCCTGCCCCTGTGCGGTACCTACCACCAGCGACGTGGTGGGTTCCCCCGCGCAAAAGACCACCAGACGGCCGCCTGGCTCGAGCTCCACCATGGAGGTCATGGGGGTGCCATCCCCGCGCCCTCCCGGAAGGCTCGAGACACCCACGCTGTAGCTACGCCCCGTATTGGACAAGGCAATCAGGGTGTCTACCGTTCGGCACTCAAATGTGGCGTACAGGGCGTCACCGGTTTTGAATCCAAAACCCTCGGGGTCATGGCCATGTCCCTGACGCGTGCGCACCCAGCCATTGACCGAGACCACCACGGTTACCGGCTCATCGAGCACGGGAACATCCATCGTGGCCCGGGCCTCTTCCTTAATAAGTGTGCGGCGAGGGTCACCATAGGTCTTGGCATCCTCTGCAATCTCTTTGCCCACCGCCTTCTTTAGGGCCTTCTCATTGCCCAGAAGATGGCGCAGGCGCTCGGCCTGGTCGCGCAGATCGGCGAGCTCTTTCTCGATCTTGATCGCCTCTAGGCGGGCCAGCTGGCGCAGCCGAATCTCCAGAATATCTTCGGCCTGTAATTCCGAGAGCCCAAATCGGGACATCAAGGCGGGCTTGGGCTCATCGCTTTCGCGGATCACCTGAATCACCGCATCGATGTGGGCCAGGGCAATCGTGCGCCCCTCGAGAACGTGAATGCGCTTTTCCGCCTGTTGCAGTCGAAAGGCCGAACGCCGCCGCACGGTCTGCAGCCGAAACTCGACCCACTGGGCAAGAATGTCCATGAGCGAGAGCGCCCGCGGACGGCCGTCGAAGTCGACCGCCACGAGGTTCATGGGCACCGAACTCTGTAACGAGGTGTGGGCCAGCAAAAGGGTGGCGAATTCATCGCGGTCGAGCCGGGCACTACGGGGCTCAAAGACGAGCCGCACCGCGGCATCTTTGCCCGACTCGTCACGGACCGACTCAAGCTGACCAAGTACGAGTTGTTTTGTCTGCTGCTGCTCGGGGCTCAGCGACTTTTTACCGGTCTTCACCTTGGGATTGGTGAGCTCCTCAATCTCTTCGAGAACCTTCTGCGAAGAGACCCCATGCGGCAGTTCTGTCACCACCATCTGCCACTGACCGCGGGCCAATTCTTCAAAGACCCAGCGGGCCCGCATCTTGAGAGAGCCGCGGCCCGCGGTATAGGCGGCCGCAATTTCTTCTGCAGAAGAGATCAGCTGCCCGCCCCCGGGAAAATCGGGACCGGGAAGGTATCTGAGGAGATCCTGCATCGACAAGCCCGGCGACTCGAGTAGGGCTAATGCCGCCGCTGCCACTTCGCGCAGGTTATGCGACGGAATCTCGGTGGCCATACCTACGGCAATACCAGAGGCCCCATTGAGGAGGCAGACGGGCAGCCGTGCGGGCAGCCGCAAAGGCTCGGTCATCGACCCGTCATAGTTCGGCCCAAAGTCGACGGTACCTTCATCAATTTCTGAGAGCAGTAGTTCTGCAAACCGGGTGAGTCGTGCCTCGGTGTACCGCATCGCGGCCGCGCCATCGCCGTCTCGAGAGCCAAAGTTTCCCTGGCCATCGATCAGTGGATAGCGCACGGTGAAGCCCTGGGCCAGACGGACCAAGGCATCGTAGGCAGACTGATCGCCATGGGGATGGTACTTCCCCAAGACATCGCCCACGACCCGCGCCGACTTTACCGGCTTGGCTGAAGCCGCAAGCGACATGCGGTCCATGGCAAAGAGAATGCGACGCTGCACAGGCTTGAGCCCATCACAGAGGTCTGGCAAGGCACGGCCTTTGACCACCGACACGGCGTAATCAAGATAGGCGCGCTCGGCAAAGTCAGCCAGCGATATCGACTCTCCATCAAACGTGAGGCCGCCCGGGGCGCCGCTGGGCGGCTGGCCATCGGCACCAAAAAGATCGAGTGTGGGGTCTTGCGACTGGGGTCCGGGCATTAGATATCTACCTCCGCCTGATGGCCTTTTTCTTCGAGCCAGCTGCGACGCGATGCGGCCTCACCGCGCCCCATGAGAAGGTTGAAGCGCTCCCCTGTTTCGCTGGCCGACTGGGCCCCCAAGGCAATCGGCAGCAGCCGGCGCGTATCTGGGTTGAGGGTGGTCTCCCAGAGCTGCTCTGCACTCATCTCGCCCAGACCTTTAAACCGGGAGATACTCCAGGCGTGTTCTTTCAGGCCCTCCTGTGACAGCTTATCAAGCACATGGGTGAGCTCACCATCATCGAGCGCATAGATCTTGCGAGCAGGCTTCTTCGCCCGGGCCTCAACGTCTACCCGAAAGAGTGGCGGCCGGCCCACATAGATATGGCCCCGGTCGATGAGCTGCGGGAAATGCCGGAAGAAGAGCGTAAGCAACAAGACCTGAATATGGGCTCCGTCGACATCAGCGTCTGAAAGAATGCAGACCTTGCCGTAGCGCAGGCCCGAGAGATCCACCGTATCGTTCGGGCCGTGCGGATCTACCCCTAAGGCCACCGAGATATCGTGTACCTCGGCATTCGCAAAGAGCCGATCGCGCTCGGCCTCCCAGGTATTTAAGACCTTTCCTCGGAGCGGCAGAATCGCCTGAAACTCCTTGTCGCGGCCCATCTTGGCAGAACCACCTGCCGAATCGCCTTCCACCAGAAAGAGTTCGTTACGAGACAGGTCGGTCGATTCGCAGTCGGTGAGCTTTCCAGGCAAGACGGCCACCCCGGAGCCCTTCCTCTTCTCGACCTTCTGGGCAGAACGCTGACGCGACTGGGCTGCCCGAATGGCTAGGTCGGCAATCTTCTTTCCCGCATCGACATCGCGATGCAGCCAGAGCTCAAATGGCCCTTTCACCTGATGGGCAACGAGCCGCAGTGCATCACGGCTGGTGAGCTT
>JBDLQX010000031.1:0-2781 GCA_039800345.1 Pseudomonadota bacterium
CTGCCGAGCCGATTAAGGCAGGCTTTGTCTATGTCAGTCCCATAGGCGACGCAGGCTGGACCTACCAGCACGACCTCGGCCGCCTCGAAATGGAAAAGGCCCTGGCCGGCAAGGTCACCACGAGCTTTGTCGAAAAGGTCGCAGAAGGCGCCGATGCCGAGCGCGTCATTCGTGAAATGGCAAGCAGCGGCAACCGGATTGTTTTCGCAACGAGCTTTGGCTACATGAATTACGTCGAGAAGGTGGCCAAGGAATTCCCCAACGTTACCTTTATGCACGCCACCGGCTACAAGTCGGGCGAGAACTTTGGTAACTACAACGCCCGCTTCTACGAAGGCCGCTATCTCACGGGCGTCATCGCGGGACACATGACCAAGTCCAATGTGCTGGGCTATGTGGCTGCCTTCCCGATCCCCGAGGTTCTTCAGGGCATCAACGCCTTTATCCGTGGCGCCCGTTCGGTCAATCCTAAGGCCGAAGTACGGGTCATCTGGGTGAACAGCTGGTACGACCCGGGCAAGGAGCGTGAGGCCGCCATGACGCTGATCGCGCAGAAGGCCGATATCGTGACCCATCACACCGACTCGACCGCCGTAGTGCAGGCCGCAGAAGAAAAAGGCGTCTATGCCTTTGGCTACCACTCCGATATGTCGAAGTACGGCGCCAAGGCCCAGCTATCTGCCACCACCCACCACTGGGGTGCCTACTACACCAAGATCCTCAATGACGTCATTGCGGGTACCTGGAAGGTCGACAACATCTGGGGCGGCATGAAGGAAGGCATGATCAAGCTCGCACCGATCAATGACGCCGTGCCTGAAGATGTGCGTAAAAAGGTGGCTGATCTCGAGACGAAGATTGCCTCCGGTGAATTCCATCCCTTCGCTGGCCCCGTCGTCGACCAGTCGGGCAAGACCCGCGTCGAAGCTGGGCAGACCATGTCTGACGGGGACATGAATAAAATGGACTTCTATGTGCAGGGTGTGGCCTCTAAGCTGCCGAAGTCGTAATCCACGTCTTTTTAGATGCGTTTAACCCCGGGTCTGACCGCTCACGTTGTACCAGGTCAGACCCTGGCCCTTCGCGGGGCCCTCTTTAGTCTGCTGCACGACGTAGACCCCTCCGATCCCACCATCCAGACCTTTCTCGATCCCGCAGGCAGGCAGCGGGGTCTTTTGTTTATTCCCGACGGTATCGTCTTTGTGCGCGATGGCCTCATCGCCTGGGTGAAACCCGCAGAGGCGGCGATCGCCCAGATTCCGGCCGACTGTCCGGTACACCGCTACCAAGACCGGCTGATTCTCCCCGGATTCATTGATACCCACACCCACTTCCCGCAGCTTGAGGTGATCGGCCGCATGGGCCATACCCTGCTCGACTGGCTCAACCACTTCACCTTCCCTGCCGAAGAAAAATTCTCTGATCTCCCCCATGCCCAACAGGCGGCGCACCTCTTTCTCGATGAACTCGCCCGTCACGGGGTGACGACCGCCTCGGTCTTTGCCACTGTGCATGCCCAGAGCGTTGACGCCTTTTTCGAACGCGGCCAGGCCCGCGGGCTACGCATGCTCTGTGGCAAGGTGCTCATGAATCAGCATTGCCCAGAGGCGCTCCAAGACGGCGCCGACTATGGCATGGCCGCAACCGAATCGCTGATAAGCCAGTGGCATGGTCGCGATCGGCTGCGCTACAGCCTCACACCCCGGTTTGCGCCGACCTCGTCACCCGAGCAGATGCGGGCTGTCGGCAGGCTCTTTCAGTCGCGGCCGGGCCTGCACTTACAGTCGCATCTGGCCGAAACCGAAGAAGAGGTGGCCTGGGTACAGAGCCTCTACCCAGAGCAGAAGCGCTACCTAGAGGTCTATCAGCACTTCCAGCAGACGGGGCCCGGCGCCATCATGGGCCATAGTATTTATTTGAACGACCGCGACCGCCAGACCATGGCGCAGACCCAGACGGCGATTGCCTTCTGTCCGAGTTCCAACCTCTTTCTCGGCTCCGGACTCTTTGACCTGCAATCCGCCTGCGAGGCGGGTGTCGCCGTGGGGCTTGGCTCCGATGTAGGGGGCGGCACAAGCCCAAGCATGTTCAAGACCATGCTCGATGCCTACAAGGTCCTCAAACTGCGTGGCCAGACGCTGAGCCCTGAGATGGCCTTCTACTTGGCCACCCTTGGCGGCGCAGAGGCCCTAGGACTCCATAGCGTTATCGGAAGCCTGGAGGCGGGCAAAGAGGCCGATCTGATCGTGGTCAATCCCGAGGCCACCCCGCTACTCGCACACCGAGCAGCCGCCAGCCAGTCGCTCTCAGACCTGCTGTCGGCCCTCATCACCCTCGGAGACGAACGCTGCGTCGAGGCCTGCTATATCCAAGGACGGCCATTACAGTTTTAGCCTAGGGCCTTGAATTTCCTGGGGCCCGCCCCCACATCCCTTGTTTAGTACGCAATTTGTCTTTCGAAGGCCGCTCCTATGACGAAATATCCTTTTGAATTCAACGATCAGAAACCCGGCAGTGAGTCCTCGCCCACCACAGCCGGCCAAGACCAGGCCGCCGCTTCACCAAGTCATCCCATCGAGGTCGACCCCAGCCTCGGGGCGGGAACCATCGATTCGCATATCGAGCCTCCACCGGCCAAAGACGCGAAGGACGACTACGCTGTCCTCGAAGCCCGTCTGAAGGAGCGTGAAGACCAGTTGATTCGCCTGGCCGCAGAGGTGGAGAACATGCGTAAACGCCACGCGCAAGAACTCGCCAGCGCGAGCAAGTTTGCCATTGAAG
>JBDLQX010000032.1:0-14017 GCA_039800345.1 Pseudomonadota bacterium
AAAAGAGGACGCACAGGCGCGGCGACCCTACGAAGACGACATTATTATTTCCTGGCCAGAGTTACACCGGGATGCCCGCTACCTGTGCGAGATGCTGCATGCCAAGGGCCCGTGGAAGGGAATTATTGCCATTACCCGCGGTGGGCTTGTACCCGCAGCGTTAATTGCCCGAGAACTCGACATTCGTTTTATCGACACCGTCTGTATTACGAGTTACGGAGCCAGTGTCTCGGCCGAGGCCGAGAAGACCCAGGGCAGCCTGCAGGTGCTCAAGATGATCGATGGCGATGGCGATGGCTTTCTTCTCGTCGACGATCTCGTAGATACCGGTAAGACAGCCGCCTTTGTACGTACCAAGCTACCGAAGGCCCACTTTGCCACGCTCTATGCCAAGCCCTCGGGGCGGCCGCTGGTCGATACCTGTGTGAAAGAATTCAAGCAGCAGAAGTGGATCTTTTTCCCGTGGGATATTGACTATCAGTTTTCTGTGCCCATTAAAGAGCGGGGCCAGGCCGTAAGCGCCTGAGGAATTGATTTGTAGAATGCGGCGGAGTCTTACGGTTTTCGGGCGGTTTATGGCCGCGTGTTTTTATTTAAGGAGAAGAAATTGGCCCAGTTGGTTGTGAAAGCAGGCGGCTTTGAGTTTCTGGCAGAAACCCATCCCGAGGCACCGAAGACCGTAGAGGCCTTCTTAAAACTTCTGCCCTATAAGCAAAAACTCATTCATGTGCGCTGGAGTGGCGAGGGTGTCTGGGTTCCCTTGGGGGAGTTTCAATTAGGTGTTGGGTTTGAGAATCACACGAGTCATCCGTCGGTAGGCGATATTCTGTTTTACCCCGGTGGCTATTCCGAGACCGAAATTATTCTGGCCTACGGCTCCTGCTGTTTTGCCAGCAAGCTGGGTCAGTTGGCCGGAAATCACTTCTTGACCATTACCCAGGGTAAAGAGAATCTCCGGCCCTTGGGCGTGAAGTGCCTCTGGGAAGGCGCCCAAGACGTGACCTTTGAGAAAATTGCATAGAGCCGGGCGGTGGCTTCTGCCCTTGCAACACAGACCCTCTTGCAGCGCCTGCGCGAGGACGAGGGCAATGTATCGGTAAAAGAAGGCTGCGCTTCAGGAGACTGCGGGGCGTGTACGGTGGTCATCGCGGAATCTGAGGGCGGCAGCGATCCGCAGTCGGATCGCCAAAAGATTCGCTGGCGCGCTGTCAACAGCTGTATTCGATTTGCAGGCTCGGTGGCCCATGCAGTGGTGTTTACCGCGCAAGATCTGCCGCGGTTGACAGAAAGAGCGTTGGGTAAACAAGGCGTATTGCATCCGGTGCAGCAAGCCCTCGTTGACTGCCATGCGAGCCAGTGTGGCTTCTGCACCCCAGGCTTTGTCATGAGCCTTTTTGCGCTGTACATGAACACGGTTGCCCAGGGGCAGAAGGTAACGCGCGCAGCGGTAGAAGAAGCCTTGTCCGGTAACCTCTGCCGATGCACGGGGTACCAGCCGATTATCGAGGCGGGGCTGCGTATGGCCGACTACCCAGTGGTAGCGATCGACCAGCACTGGCTTGCAGACTTACTTGCAGAGCCTTCGGCGTCAGCGCTTACACGTAGTAGTGTGCCTGCGCCTCTTTCGGTCGGTCACCGCATAAGATCGCCACAGGGCTTCCATCGGCCTACCGATTTGCCGAGCCTGCTTGCGATGTGTGCGCAACATCCGCAGGCCTTGCTTGCGGCGGGCACCACCGATGCAGGGCTCTGGGTCACCAAGCTCTTACAGTCGCACGATCTTGTTATTGATCTCACCGCGGTGCCTGAGTTGCGCGGCATTTCTTTCGCCGACGAAAAGATCTCCATTGGGTCAGCAGAGCCCTTGGCCGAGGTCTTTCATGCCCTTGCTGAATTCTGGCCTGAGGCCCATCATTTTTTTGGGCGTTTTGCGGGCCGGCCCATTCGTGAGTCGGCCACGCTGGGGGGTAATGTGGCTACTGGGTCACCGATTGGTGATTCCATGCCCTTTTTGCTGGCGCTTGATGCCTCGCTGGTGCTCTCTTCGGTTGTAGCCCCTCAGGCGCCGATACAGCGACGCACGGTTGCATTAAAGGATTTTTATCTCGGCTACCGTAAAACCGCCCTGGGCCCCACCGAGGTGATAGAGCGTATTGTGTTGCCGCAGCGCGCAGCGCATACGCGATTAGCAAGCTATAAGATTTCTAAGCGGTTTGAAGACGATATTTCTGCCGTGAGTCTGGTGGTCTGGGTGTCGGGTACAGACCGTATCGATGAGGTACGTATTGGGGTCGGGGGTGTGGCCGCCACACCGGTGCGGGCCTATAAGACAGAGCAGGCGCTCAGAGGCCAGCCGGCAACGCGTGCAACGCTTGAGGCCGCGGCAGAGGTGTTACACAACGAGTTCTCCCCGATCTCTGATATGCGGGCCAGTGCCGATTATCGGCGCACGGTTTTAGGCAACCTCTTGATCAAGCTCGGGCATGAATGGGCCAGCGGTGCGCCCATCAGGCTGGAGGCCTGATGGCTAAAGCGGGCTTCGCAAACATGGCAGGCGTTCCAGCTGGCCCGGCCTCGGGTGCGCCGCTGATCCACGACAGTGCGGCCCTGCATGTCACGGGCCTTGCTCCCTATATTGATGACATTCCGGTGCCGCGGGGCTGCCTACATGCGGCCCCCATTCTGTCGCCCCATGCCCATGCGCGGCTCTTGGGGGTAGACGCGACCGCTGCCTTGGCCATGCCCGGGGTGCACGGTGTTGTGCTTGCAGAGCATCTGCCAGCAGACAACGTCTTGGCAACGCCCGCCATGGATGAACCTATCTTTGCCCAGTCTCATCTGATGCATTTGGGTCAGGTGGTGGGGGTGGTGCTCGCCGAGAGCCATTTACAGGCGCGTCGTGCGGCCGCTGCAGTGCGTATTAACGCTGAGCCGCTGCCAGCCATTCTTACGATTGCCCAGGCGCTTGAGGCGAAGAGCTATGTGCTGCCACCGGTCTTTGTGGAGCGCGGCAGCCCCGAGGCGGCGATCGCTCGCGCATCGCACTGCCTGCAGGGCCAGTTTCATCTGGGGGGGCAGGAGCATTTTTATCTGGAAGGCCAGGCTGCCCTCGCCTTACCCGAAGAGCAGGGCCAGATGCGGGTGCATTCCAGCACCCAACACCCCGGCGAGGTGCAGCACTGGGTTGCCCATGCGCTGGGCTTACAGAGCCATGAGGTGCGGGTGGAGTGCCGGCGCATGGGTGGCGGCTTTGGTGGCAAAGAGACCCAGGCGGGCCAGGTGGCTGTCTGGGCCGCGGTGGCCGCGCGGTATGCGGGGCGGGCGGTAAAAATACGGCTCGACCGCGATGATGATTTTTTAATCACCGGAAAGCGCCACCCGTTCTTCTACGACTACACAGTGGGCTTTGATGATGCCGGCCAGATTCTTGGCCTGAAGCTGCTTATCGCAAGTAACTGCGGCTTTAGCGCTGACCTTAGTGGGCCGGTGGCAGACCGCGCCATCTTTCATCTAGATAACGCCTACTTTTTAGAACATCTCTCCGTGGCCTCGTACCGGTGCAAGACCAACCTGCAGAGCATGACCGCCTTCCGTGGTTTTGGCGGGCCCCAGGGCATGGTGCTTATCGAAACACTGATGGGCGAAATCGCGCGCCATCTTGGTAAAGATGCGCTCGATATTCGCCAGCACAATTTTTACGATACCTCGGGCCCCCGTGCGGTCACCCACTACGGCATGACCATTGAAGATAACGTGGCGCCTGCCCTGGTGGACGATCTCGCGGCACGCGCGCAGTATGCCGATCGCCGGTCGTCGATCGCGGCTTTTAACGCACAGAACCCGGTATTACAGAAGGGCCTGGCACTCACGCCGGTGAAGTTTGGTATTTCGTTTACGGCCACCCATATGAATCAGGCCGGTGCCTTGGTACACGTCTATACCGATGGCAGTGTGCTTGTGAACCATGGGGGCACCGAGATGGGTCAGGGCCTCTTTACCAAGGTGGCCCAGGTGGTGGCCGATGAACTCGGGGTGCCGCTGCAGAAGGTACGGGTCAGTGCCAGTGATACCAGCAAGGTGCCCAATGCCTCGCCGACCGCGGCCTCGAGTGGTACCGATCTCAACGCGAAGGCGGCGCAACTGGCCGCGCGGCAGATTAAAGAACGCATCGAACCCTTGCGACAGCCCGGCGATACCTTTGAGGACCTGGTGCAACGCGCTTATACGGCCCGGGTGCAGCTCTGGAGCGATGGGTTCTATGCCACGCCCAAAATCCACTACGACCGCACGAAGCTGCAGGGCCGACCTTTTTATTACTTTGCCTATGGTGCAGCCTGCGCTGAAGTTGCCATTGATACCCTGACGGGCGAGATGCGTGTGCTGCGTGCCGATATCTTGCACGACGTGGGCCAGAGTATTAATCCGGCGATTGATCGGGGCCAGATTGAAGGCGGCTTTATTCAGGGGATGGGCTGGCTGACCACCGAAGAACTCGTCTGGGATGCTTCCGGACGCCTGAGAACCCAGGCGCCCTCCACCTACAAGATTCCGGCGGCAGGCGATCTGCCCGCCCACTTCGCTGTCGATTTCTGGCCGCATCCGAATCGTGAGGACACGGTGTTTCGGTCGAAGGCGGTGGGCGAGCCCCCGCTCATGCTGGCCTTAAGTGTCATGGAGGCAGTGCGTGATGCGATTGGCCAGGCACGCGTCGCGCGTGGGCAGACGACCAGCTTTTGTCTTGATCTTCCCTGCACGCCTGAGCGTATTCTTACGGCCCTGCGCAGCTAGCGCGTGCCTGGCTCAGCGCGCGTGTTTCCCGCCGCAGTGGCTTACCCACAGATACTGGTCTATGTAAACCGCACAGAAGGCTCTGTGCCCCGAGAGGTCGGCGCGTTTATGCGCGTGGATGTTCAGACGGTGGACGGCACGGTGGGCGGGGGACATTTGGAGTTTCAGGCCATTGCCCGCGCGCGCGAGTGGCTGAGGTCACCAGACGCTATGGGATATGCCCCCGCCGACATGCGGCGTATCGATGCCTCTGATATTGAACGAGACCATGCTGCGACAACTTCCAGCAGCGTTCATCAGTGGCCTCTGTCTTGGCGGCAGCGTAGCCCGCTTGGACCGTCGTTGGGTCAGTGCTGTGGCGGCGTGGTCTGGCTCGACTATGTCTGGATTGCCTCGGACGCCGATTGGCAAACCTGGGCGGCCCGGTTGGCCCCACCGCGGCTTCCCGTGGCCGTGTTCGGCGGTGGCCATGTCGGTACCGCCTTGATTCGTGCCCTCGCGCCGCTGCCCTTTGCGGTGCGTTGGATCGATAGTCGTGAGGGGTTCTCGTCCCAGCCCTCTGCGGCGCTTGTTCAGGACCGCCTGCCCGGTGTCGTCGTGCGCGAGGAGATCGACCCGGTAGAAGATGCCGTAGCGGGTCTGCCGGAAGGCACGCGGGTCTTGATCATGAGCTTTAGCCATGCCGAAGACCTGCAGGTGGTCCGGGCCTGCCTCGCACGCAATCGCATAATGGCAAAGGGTGAAGAGGGCGCAGGCGGCCCAGAGTCTGGGGCCTTTAAGGCGCCTGAACCTCCCGCGGTGACGCTTCCCCTTCCCTTTATTGGCCTCATTGGCAGCAAGACAAAGTGGGCCCGGTTTCGGCATCGCCTGACCGACTATGGGTTTGACGACCGGGCCCTGGGCCAGGTGACCTGCCCGATTGGCCTGCCAGACATCGCTGGAAAAGAGCCCGAGGTCATTGCCGCGTCGGTAGTGGCCCAGCTGCTCATGCTGCGCAGCGTTTCCCGGCATTGGTAGAAAACAGGAGACGAAAGTCTTTTTCAGACGACGTAACTTGTAATAGACTGCTTGCATCATCGCAGCGAGGCACCCCGAGGGTTTCGGGTTTTGGTCGCGATGTGTTTCTGCTTACAGCGCCCGCAGTGGTAGGCAGGTTGTGTCCCCTTTGAGCGTCTATGGAAGCCTTCCTGCTTGATTGGGCCAACCTGCTTCTGCGATGGCTGCATGTCATTGTCGCGGTGGCGTGGATTGGCGCCTCGTTTTATTTTGTCTTTCTCGACTTAAGCCTTGTGCCGCCGAAGGGGGACAACCCCGATCGGGTCTATGGCGAGATCTGGTCTGTGCATGGGGGCGGCTTTTATCACGCACGCAAGTTTGTGGGCGCGCCCCCCTATGTGGGCGGCCACCTGCACTGGTTCTACTGGGAGAGTTACTTCACCTGGATTACCGGGTTTCTGCTGCTCTCAGTGTCGTATCTCTGGAACCCCTCAAGCTATCTCATTGATCCATCGGTCGCGGCGCTCACCGACGGCCAGGCCGTGGGCATTGTGTTGGCCATGCTCGTGGGCTTTTTCTTGGTCTATGAATTGATTTGTCGCTTTGCTGCCAAGCCGGGCAAGGGTGATGGCATTGTGGCGGTCTTGGTGGCCCTGGCGGTAGCAGGGGCGGCCGCGATTACCACCGAACTCTTCTCGGGGCGTGCGGCCTTTCTTATCACCGGCGCCATGATGGCCACGGTGATGTCTGCCAACGTGCTCTTCTGGGTGATTCCCGGCCAGAAGAAGATGGTGGCAAAGCTTCAGGCCGGCGAAGAGGTGGACCCTCTGCCGGGAATCATCGGCAAGCAGCGCAGCGTGCACAACACCTACTTCACCCTGCCGGTGCTCTTTGCCATGCTCTCGAATCACTACGGCTTTATTACGGGGCATGAAGACCGGCTGGTGCTGCTGCTTCTCATCATGGTGGGCGGGGCATTGATTCGCCACTTCTTTGTGCAGATGCATGGCTACAAGCTCGGGCGCGTGGGCCACCCCTGGCCCTACCTGGTGGCGGGCCTGGCCCTGCTGGTGGCCGCCATTGCGGTCTCGGCGCCAGCGCCGAAGACGCCTGCTGCGGCTGGGGCCCCTGCTGCACCCACCACGGGCCCATCGACTGCGGCACCGATGGCCACCGGTAGCACCTTGCGCATTCAACACATTGTTTCGCAGCATTGTCTGCAGTGCCATGGTGCTGCGGTACAGATGAAGAATCTGCGCCTGGATAGCCCCGAGGCCTTGCAGAGTCATGCCTTGGCGGTTTATCAGCAGGTGTCTGTGTTGCGTGCGATGCCCATGAATAACCTTACCCAGATGTCAGACGAAGAGCGGCAGACGGTGGCGGCCTGGTTTAAGGCTGGGGCCCCGGTGGACCGCGAGTTTTAGAAGCCTTGTGTCCATCGTGTCTACCATGTCTCGTTCCTCGCATTCTCACCATTCTGCTGCCCGCGATCTGATCGGCTATGGCGCCCATCCGCCGCAGGCCCATTGGCCAGGCGGTGCGCGACTGGCAGTGCAGTTTGTGCTCAATTACGAGGAGGGGGGCGAGAACTGCGTGCTCGATGGCGACGCTGGTTCAGAGACATTCCTCTCCGAGCTCTTTAGCCCCGCGAGTTACCCCGACCGCCATCTCACGATGGAGAGCATCTACGAGTATGGTTCGCGGGTGGGAGTCTGGCGTATTCTCAAAGAGTTCGAGCGCCGTGGGCTGCCCATGACCATCTTCGGCATTGGACTTGCCCTCGAGAAGCACCCCGAGTTAGCGCGGGCCTTTGTTGCGCTTGGCCATGAGGTGGCGGGCCATGGGTACCGCTGGATTCATTATCAGAATGTGGATGAGGCCACCGAGCGGGCCCATATGGCCCAGTGCGTGGCGGCGATTGCGCAGACCTGTGGCGTGCGCCCCCTGGGCTGGTACACCGGACGCGACAGCCCCAACACCCGGCGGCTTGTGGCCGATGAGGGTGGCTTTCTCTACCAGAGCGACTACTATGGGGATGACCTCCCCTTCTACATTACTGTAGAGACCACCGATGGCCGTACGGTGCCGCAGCTTGTAGTGCCCTATACGCTCGATAACAACGACATGCGGTTTTCTTCGCCGCAGGGCTTCTCCCATGGCGACCCGTTCTTTGCCTATCTGCGCGATGCCTTTGATGTGCTCTATGCCGAAGGGGCTGAAACGCCGCGCATGATGAGCATTGGTCTGCACTGCCGGCTGGTCGGCCGGCCGGGGCGGTTTCTGGCCCTCCAGCGTTTTCTAGACCATGTACAGAAGCACGAGAAGGTCTGGGTCTGCCGGCGTGTTGATATTGCTCATCACTGGTTGGCGGCGCATCCTTTCGCGGGTCTTTCTAAAAAATAGCCGCAATGACAATCCCTGCCTCTGCCCACACCGTGAAGACTGTCGGGTTTGGTGCCTTCTGCCAGATGTCGACGGCAGAGGCCCGAGCGGTGCTCGCAGGGGTCTATGAACACTCCGACTGGATTGTGGTTGATGCACTCAAGCAGCATCCGTATGCCTCTCTGCCCGCGCTTTTGCTCGGCCTGCAGCGGTCGGTAGATGCCGCGTCGGTGGAGCAGCAACTCGGCCTGATTCGCGCCCACCCACCGCTCACCGGCAAGGCAAAGATTGGCGCAGACCTTGCCAGAGACTCGCAAAATGAGCAGTCGCTGGTGGGCCTAGATCGCTGTAGCCCCGAAGAGTACGCCGCCCTGACGCGCCTGCATGCGGCCTACGAAGAACGTTTTGGCTGGCCTTTTATTCTCGCGGTACGCGGCCCGCGTGGCAGGGGATTGTCTCGGCAAGAGATCATTCAGACCTGGGAGCGACGGCTTCTCGATTCGGAAGAGTCTGAGCGTCAGGAGTGTCTGCGGCAGATTCATCGCATTGCCGAGATGCGTCTCTATGAGCGGTTTGGCATGCAGACTGCAGACGGCGATCAGGTCTGGGACGACTGCCAGCGACTCGCCCAGCACTCGGAAACCAGCGATGGCCTCACGGTGACCTTTCTCTCTCCCGCCCACCAGGCCTGTGCCGATACGCTGCAGGCCCTTTTTCGGGAGGCGGGCTGCGACGAGGTGGCACGCGATGCGATTGGCAATGTAGTGGGCCGTTATTACGGCAGCCAAGGGGCCTCTGGCCCCTCCTTGCTCACTGGCAGCCACTACGACACGGTGCGCCGTGGGGGGCGGTATGACGGACGCCTAGGCATCGTTGTGCCGCTGCAGGTGGTCCGTGGTTTGTCCTCCGTGGGCCAGCGTCTCCCCTTTGGAATCGAGATCGTAGGTTTTTCTGAAGAAGAGGGCGTGCGCTATGCGGCCACCTTCTTGGGCTCGAGCGCCCTCACAGGCGGATTTCAGGCGTCGTGGCTCGATATGGCCGATGCCCAGGGAATTAGCCTGCGGCAGGCGCTCGCCCAGGCGGGCCTTGCGACCGAGGCCCAGGAGATGAATGCGCTTGCACGGGACCCTAAGCGGTACCTTGGTTTTGTCGAGGTACACGTTGAGCAGGGCCCGGTGCTCAACCATAAGGGGCTTCCCCTGGGGGTGGTGACGGCCATTAACGGCAGCCTGCGGTATCGCCTGCGGCTGCGCGGCCAGGCCAGTCACGCGGGTACCACGCCGATGGACCAGCGGCGTGATGCCGCCTGCGCTGCGGCGGAAATCATTCTCGCCACCGAGACCCGGGCCCGTGCGGCCCCCGGGCTGGTGGGTACCGTGGGCATGCTGCAGGTACCCCAGGGGTCAATCAACACCGTGCCGGGCCTGTGCGAGCTCTCGCTCGATCTGCGTGCGCCCAACAACGAAGACCGTGATGCCCTGGCCCGCGATGTCTTGCAGACTGTGGCCTCGGTCTGTCGGGCCCGCGATGTGCAATTCTCTGTGGAAGAGGTCTTGCGCGCCTCGGCGGCGCCGTGCGATGCCGGGCTGCAGGGTCTGTGGGCCAAGGCGGTTGCGGCCCTGGGGCTTCCGGTGGTCTATCTGCCCAGTGGGGCCGGCCACGATGCCATGAAACTGCACGAGCGACTTCCCCAGGCCATGCTGTTTGTGCGAGGGGAGAACCATGGCATCAGCCATAACCCCTTAGAGTCGACCACCCGTGAAGACATGCAGCTGGCGGTGGCGGCCTTTCGGGGCTTCTGTGATCAGCTGTCTGCAGGGTAAGAAGGAGAACAGTTTTTATGGCCAAGCTCAGCACCCATGTCTTAGATACCTTTAGTGGTCGACCGGCCGCGGGCATGTCGGTGCGGCTGGATCGCCGTCTGGATGCCCGCGATGCCTGGGCTCCCGTAGCCCAGACCCAGACCAATACCGATGGCCGCACCGATGGGCCCTTGCTCGAAGGCGAGACGATTCCCACCGGCCGATATCGCCTCGTCTTTGGTGTGTCAGACTATTTCCGTGGCCTCGGACAGACTCTGCCCGAGCCAGCGTTTTTGGAAGAGGTCTCTCTGGAGTTTGGGCTGGCCGAGGCGCGCGGCAGTTATCACGTGCCCTTGGTCTGCACGCCCTGGAGTTATTCAACCTACCGCGGAAGTTAAGCAATCGCGTTGGGCGATGGTGCAGTTATTGCATAACTCAGAGGTAGCAGCATCTTGGTGTTGTGTAGGGAAAGAAGAACGTTGATGTGGAAGGACTTTTACAGGAGATTCATCATGAGAATGTTTGCAGCCGTAGTAGGAAGTCTGCTGGTCAGTGGCAGCGTCTATGCACAGACAGCGATCAAGTTTGCACTGGACTGGCGTTTTGAGGGGCCCGCAGCGCCCTATTTTGTGGCAATCGATAAGGGCTTTTATAAGGCTGAGGGGCTTGATGTCACTGTTGACCCGGGTTCGGGGTCGGTAGAAGGTATTAACCGCGTGGCCTCTGGCGCCTATCAACTGGGCTTTGCCGATATCAACTCGCTGGTGAAATATCGCGACAACCCCGCCAACAGCCCCATTAAGGCCGTTCAGATGGTCTATGACACACCCGCCTTCGCGATCATTACCCTGAAGAAGACGGGCATCAAGTCCCCCAAAGATCTTGAGGGTAAAACTCTGGGCGCGCCTGCACCCGACGGTGCCTATGCCCAGTGGCCCATTTTTGTGGATGCCAACAAGATCGACGCCTCCAAGGTAAAGATCGAGAACGTGGGCTTTCCTGTGCGTGAGCCGATGCTGGTGCAGGGCAAGGTCGATGCCATTACGGGTTTTTGGTTTTCGTCCTACATGAACCTCAAGGCCAACGGTGCCTCCGATGACGACATTGTCGTCCTGCTCATGAAGGACCACGGGGTCGACCTCTATGGCAACGTGATCATCGTGAATCCAGATTTTGCGAAGGCAAATCCAAAGGCGGTCGCGGGCTTCGTTCGTGCCACCATCAGGGGGATTCAGGAGACCATCAAGTCGCCCGAGACCGCAATAGACTCTCTCATGGCACGCAACCAGATCGCCAAGCGTGACGTGGAACTTGAGCGCCTGAAGCTTTCGATTGCACGGAACTTCGTGACGCCCGATGTCCGTAAGAATGGTCTGGGGGCTGTAGACATGACCCGTCTGTCGCGCTCGATCGACCAGATTGGCCTGACCTTTAAGTACACCAACAAGCCCAAGGCCCAGGACATCTTTACCCCTGAGTTTCTCCCCCCGCGTGAACAGCGTCTTGTGAACTAAACCCAGCCACTAAACTACGTTACGTAAAGGGGCCGCCGCGATGGAACCTCTGGTTGTTTTGAATAATGTCTCCATGGCCTATGGCAAGGGGGCATCTGCTGTACCGGCAATTGAGGATGTCTCTCTGGATATTGCGCCGGGAGAGTTCATTGCGGTCGTTGGCCCCTCGGGCTGCGGGAAGAGCTCGCTGATGAAACTCATCAGCGGGCTGCACCCGGTGTCTCAGGGCGACTTAAAGGTCAAGGGTGAAACCGTGACCCGCCCGCTGAAGTCGGTGGGCATGGCCTTTCAGAACAGTAACCTCTTGCCCTGGCGTACCTGTGTCGATAACGTACTGCTGCCTTTGGAGATCGTGCCGCCCCATCGGCAGCGCATCGGATCACACCGCGCTGAGTACAAGCAGAAGGCGGTCGATCTGCTTAATTCGGTGGGCCTGACAGGCTTTACCGAGAAGTTTCCCTGGCAGCTTTCTGGCGGCATGCAGCAGCGTGCCTCGATCTGCCGGGCCCTGATTCATGAGCCAGAGGTCTTAATGCTCGATGAGCCCTTTGGTGCCTTAGACGCATTTACCCGTGAAGAACTCTGGTGTGCCCTGCGCGATATTCATGCGGCACGTGGCGTAACCGTGATGCTCGTCACCCATGATCTGCGCGAGGCAGTCTTTCTGGCCGACACGGTCTATGTCATGTCGAATCGGCCGGGGCGTATTGTGAAGAAATGTCGGGTCACGATTCCGCGCCCGCGGGACCTCGATGTCACCTACACCGCAGAGTTTCAAGAAGTTGTACAAGAACTGCGTAGCATGATCGGAGGGAAGCACTAATGGACCGCGATGAATTCATGGTGAAGGTGGTCTCGCCGGCGGCCTTCACAATCGGACTCTTTCTGGTCTGGGAGATTGCCTGCCGGCTCTTCGCCATTCCGCTCACCATCCTGCCCGCGCCCACGGTGATTTTTGGTGCCCTTGTGGAATTTCGTGACCCCATCATTAGCAACTCCTGGGTGACGCTCTGGACCACGCTGGTGGGCTTTGCCTTGGCCACCGTGTTTGGGCTGCTGTTAGGTATTGCCGTCGGCTGGCACAAGGCTATCTACGCCGGAATTTATCCCTTGCTCGTGGGTTTTAACTCGATTCCAAAAGTGGCGGTGGTACCTGTGCTCATTCTCTGGTTTGGTCTGGGAGAAATACCGGCCATTCTTACCGCCTTTTTGATTTCATTCTTTCCCATCGTGGTGAATGTGGCCACGGGCCTGGCCACGACCGAGCCCGAACTCGAAGATGTGCTGCGGGCCCTCGGAGCCTCGAAACTCGACATCATGCGTAAGGTGGGTATTCCCCGGTCGTTACCGTATTTCTTTGGGTCGCTGAAGGTGGCCATTACCCTGGCCTTTGTGGGAGCGGTGGTCTCCGAAACGGTGGGCGCCAATAAAGGCATCGGAAAACTGATGTTGGATGCCCAGGCAGCCTTTCAGGTGCAGATTGTCTTTGCGGGTCTTCTGGTGTTGGCGGTGCTTGGTATTCTCTTGTACATCTGCACGGCCCTCATAGAGAAGCGCTTTACCGGCTGGGCCTTCCGCGGGCAGAACCGTTAACCGGCCAAACCCAAACCTAAACCCAAACCCAAACCCAAACCCAAACCGTTAGACAGCTGACTGCGAAGGCCGTAAACCGCAGACCGTACCGGTGATCTGGTGTGTTGCCCGACGCGCATAACATGTCGGGCGGCACGCTACTTAGTTGCTACGCCGTAACCCCACCAGCATCAGGCTCGCAGCAATGGCGAGAAGTGCGAGCCCCAGTGCCGGCAGATTGCCGAATCGGGCATAGGGCGTGGTGCCTGTCATGCCCTGCACCTGGGCAATCAGTAGGTCTGCCTCCTGCGGTGCAAGTTGTGAAAGTACGCGCCCCTTCTCATCAATGGCCGCGGTCATGCCCGTATTGGTGGCACGAAGGCTGGGCCTGCCAGTCTCAAGCGACCGCATGCGCGCAATCTGAAGGTGCTGATGTAAGGCCCGCGTATTGCCAAACCAGGCGAGGTTACTGATGTTGAGCAGAATCGTGGGCTGGTCTCGGTCAGACCGCGTTGGGGAGAGTGGGCGAATAATTTCTTCGCCAAAGAGGTCTTCAAAGCAGATATTCACGCCCACCCGCTGATCGCTCACCATGAAGGGCGGCTGCACAGGCTCTCCGCGCCGAAAGTCGCCCAGGGGCATGTTCATCAGGTCGACAAACCACCGAAACCCGAAAGGGATGAACTCCCCGAAGGGCACGAGATGGTGCTTGTCGTAGCGGGCGGCGTATTGCCCGACGGGGTCGGCTGCACTCAAGGCAATAGCCGAGTTTGTCCAGCCCCGCGCGTCTTGCAGTGGAATACCGGTGATTACGCTGGCGCCGCTGCGTTGGGTGATCCGATGCAGAGCCTCCTGGGTGCCGCTCGAGACCTGGTTCCAGGGCCGAATCAGGGCGGTCTCCGGCAGCACGATGAGGTCTAGACGGCTGCCCGGATCGGCTGCCACCGCAGCAAGGCTGAGCAC
>JBDLQX010000033.1:0-4074 GCA_039800345.1 Pseudomonadota bacterium
CAGAACTTAAGGCCATGCCAGTGACCCAGCTCGTCGAGCTGGCAAGCACACTGGAAATCGACAATGCCAGCCGCCTGCGAAAGCAGGAACTCATGTTTGCCATTCTCAAAAAGAAGGCAAAGACAGGCGAACAGATCTTTGGGGACGGCGTCCTGGAAGTTCTGCCCGATGGCTTCGGATTTCTGCGGGCACCGGAGTCGTCCTACCTCGCGAGCACCGACGATATCTACCTCTCGCCGTCGCAGATCCGCCGATTCAATCTGCATACGGGTGACTCCATTGAGGGCGAGGTGCGAACCCCCAAAGACGGAGAGCGGTATTTCGCGCTGGTAAAGGTAGACCGCATCAATGGTCAACCGCCTGAGGCCTCGAAGAACAAGATTCTTTTCGAGAACCTCACCCCCCTCTTTCCCAATAAGCCGCTCAAGCTTGAGCGGGATATGAAGGGCGAAGAGAACATTACCGGCCGAATCATTGACATGATTGCGCCGATCGGTAAGGGACAACGGGGGCTTTTGGTCGCCTCACCCAAGAGCGGCAAGACCGTGATGATGCAGCACATCGCGCATGCCATCACCACCAACCACCCCGAGGTCGTGCTCATTGTGCTGCTGATTGACGAGCGCCCCGAGGAAGTCACCGAAATGCAGCGTTCTGTGCGCGGTGAAGTGGTGGCCTCTACCTTCGATGAGCCGGCTACGCGCCATGTTCAGGTCGCAGAGATGGTCATCGAAAAGGCCAAACGTCTAGTCGAGCATAAAAAAGATGTCGTCATTCTGCTCGACTCCATTACACGGCTAGCGCGTGCCTATAACACCGTAGTTCCCACCTCGGGCAAGGTACTTACCGGCGGTGTCGATGCCAACGCGCTGCACCGGCCGAAGCGGTTTTTTGGTGCGGCCCGCAATATTGAGGAGGGCGGGTCGCTGACCATTATTGCTACCGCCCTTATTGAAACCGGCTCGCGCATGGATGAAGTGATCTATGAAGAGTTCAAGGGCACCGGCAATATGGAGGTACACCTTGAGCGCCGGCTGGCCGAGAAGCGCGTCTACCCTGCCATCAACATTAATCGGTCCGGCACCCGCAAAGAGGAGCTGCTCATTCCGGCAGACCTACTGCAGAAAATCTGGATTCTGCGCAAGCTCCTGCACGATATGGATGAGATCCAGTCGATGGAATTCCTGCTCGACAAGGTTCGGCAGACAAAGAACAATGCCGAGTTCTTCGACATGATGAAGCGCGGGGGATAGCCGTAATAGTGATTGAACAAGGGTTTTGGTTATAATTGAGAGCTTATTTGCGGCAGACACGTGGTCTTGAGAGCAACTCTGGAAAGGTAACAACGCCAGGGGCCAAGGCTGGCGATCTTTATTTCTAGAGGAAAGCACATGAAAGAAGGTATTCACCCCAACTACCGGGAAGTCGTCTTTGTCGACCTCTCCAACGACTTCAGCTTTGTCACGCGTTCTACGGTGAGTACCCGCGAGACCATTAAGTGGAAAGACGGTAAGGAGTATCCGCTCTATAAGCTTGATACCAGCTCTGAATCGCACCCCTTCTATACCGGCACCCAGAAGATGATGGACACGGCCGGTCGCGTGGAGAAGTTCCGCCAGAAGTTTGGTGCCAAGCGCGGTGCAGGGGCCAAAGCGGCCGTCTAACTTTTGCCTGGGGGCCTGCCGGCAGTGTCGCAGTCACCCCTCATTCGCGACCTTATCCTTTCCTGGCGGCCCCCAAGGCCGCTTCCGGGTCTGGCCGCGAGCGCAGCTCAGCAGGTTCCACGGGTTCTGTTTCTAGCTCTCGTTGGGCTCTATCTCTGGTCGGGTCTCTTTAGCCACACCCCCTGGCAAGGGGCCGACCTTGCGGGTATCGCGCAGGCTCGTGGCGTTCTTCAAAGTCTTTTGCCTTCAGACGCCGCTGTCACGCGCCTGAGCGAGCCGATTTCTGCCCTACTCTTTTCCCACCTTCAAGGCGGGAACCTTCTTCCCGATGGGCCCCTCACGGCATGGACGATGGCCCTTGCCATGGGCCTCTGGTCGCTGCTCACAGGCGAACTCGCCCCGCCATCGGCGGTTCATAGCCCGACTGCGATCGCAGCCCTTCAGGTCGCTGCACGCCTGACCCTGTTTGCCTGGGTGGTGGCAGGGCTTTTTTTCCTCTGGAAGGCCACCCATCGCCTCACCCGCCGACGTGAGGCACGCCCGGACGATCCTCTGGGCATCGGCCCAAGCGCGGGTGCGCTTGCCATCACGATGGCCGACTGCGCTGTGCTCCTAGCATTGGCCTGCATCGGGGCCTTATCGCGTTGGCATGAGGCTGGGCCCCATGCGGTGCATTTCGCACTGACTGCGGGGATGCTCTGGGCCATGTCTGTGGCCCCAGAAGAGCCGCGTCGCGCGGGGCTTTGGATCGGCGCACTGTTGGCTCTGGGAGTCCTTAATGAGGGGCTGAAGTTTTTATTGGCAGGCGGCCTGGGTCTGGGCATGGTGTGTCTGCTGGTCGGCCCATGGCGAATGGTCCATAGAACACTACTGGGGTCGAGCCTCATTACCCTGCTGAGCATCTTCGGGACCTGGCTCATGCTCGTGGTACTGGCCGATCAGCATCAGGCCCTACACACCTGGTGGGAACTACAGACCCGGTTTATCTTTCGACCGCTGCTGCACGGTCCCGAGACCTGGGCATGGTCGTGGTGGCCCCTCTGGCCGGTGCTTGCAGCGCTTGCTGTGCAGGCCTGGCGTCACGGCCTCTGGCGACTCGTACATCTTCAGATGGTTGCCCTACTGCTCTTTCCCTGGCTTCTGGTCTACATGCTGGGATTCGGTGAGGCCAATCCGGCGCGTCTGGTACCTATAGCCCTACTAGCCTGCCTCGCCGCCTATGGCCTGCTCTCGCTGCCCCGATCGGTTTCGAGTCTTGTGGACTGGTTTGCGGTGGTGGCCTTTACCAGCCTCGGACTCCTTATTTGGCTCTATTGGTCAGCGATCCAGTTCGGCTTTCCCGAAAAGCTGGCGGCACGCTTAGACTTTCTTGCACCCGGCGTGACAGGCAATGCAGGGCTTCTCCAGTTGCTTGCCGGCCTCTGTGTGAGCGGGGCCTGGCTCGCCTTAGTTGCCTGGCGTATCGGTCGCGGAGAGTCTCGACTCTGGCGACCCGTGGTGCTGTCTGCCGGTGGGCTTACCCTCACCTGGGTGCTGATGATGAATCTGCTGCTGCCCGCACTCGAGATCAACCGGGGCTACCAGTCTGCCGTCGGAAAGATTCAGCAGGCCATCGACCAGTCTTTACCCTCCGCAGGACTTTCCTCTGCCCAACGGTGCGTGCAGGCACCAGGATCGGATCTCACCAGCCGGGCCGTTATCTTGTCGAGTATTCAGATTCCCTTGGCCCGCCCCTCCTATGGCCAATGTTTTTGGCGGCTTTCGACCTCAGCCTACGTGCCCGAAGGATGGTCAACAATTCTCGTGAGCCCAAGGAATCCCAACCGGCCCGAACGTACCAAGTTTCATCTTCAGGTACGCACGCTGTCAGAGTAGGTCTGCGGCATGAGGTGTTTGCGGTAGTACCGTAATTCCTCAATCGACTCCAAGATGTCGGCCAGAGCGGTATGGGCCCCCTTCTTGGTAAAGCCCTTTAAGAGCTCTGGCCGCCAACGCCGGCAGAGCTCTTTGATCGTGCTCACATCAATATTGCGGTAATGAAAAAAAGACTCCAGACGCGGCATATAGCGCAGCAGAAAGCGTCTGTCCTGGTGAATTGTGTTGCCACACATGGGCGACTTACCCGCCGGCACAAAGGCCTTTAAAAAATCGAGAAGCGTCTGCTCCACCTGCGATTCCGACAAGGGGGAAGCCTTCACGCGATCCACCAGACCAGAACGGCTGTGGGTGCCCTTGTTCCAACTGTCCATGGTGGCGAGATGCGCTTCGGACTGGTGGACCACCAGCACGGGGCCTTCGGCAAGCAGTTCAAGCTGCGGGCTGGTAACCACCACCGCAATTTCCAGAATCCGATTCTGCTCGGGGTCCAGGCCACTCATCTCCATGTCGACCCAGATCAGGTTTTCTTCGT
>JBDLQX010000034.1:0-16614 GCA_039800345.1 Pseudomonadota bacterium
GTAAGCGTCAATGCCACGAACCCCGAGACCAGCACAGCACCAGCCATGGCAAGCGCAAACTCGGTGAAGAGTCGACCCGTTCTACCCTCAGAAAATGCCATCGGCGCGAAGACCGCCGCAAGCGTAAGGGTCATAGCCACGACCGCAAAGCTGATTTCTCGCATGCTCTGAGAGGCTGCGGCAATCGCAGTCATGCCCTCTTCCACGTGGTGGGCCGTGTTCTCGAGCACAACAATCGCATCATCCACGACCAGTCCAATGGCCAGTACCAGGGCCAAGAGGGTGAGCGTGTTGATGGAAAAGTCTAGGGCATACAGTATCGCGAAGGCCGCGATCAACGAGACCGGGATGGTGACAATCGGAATTAAGGAGGCCCGCACCGAACGCAGAAAGACAAAGACCACCAGGGCCACGAGAATCACCGCCTCAGTAATTGTCTTTGCCACTGCGCGAATGGATCGGTCGATAAATATCGAGTTGTCGTTGGCCACCTCGAGACCCACCTCGGGCGGCAGGTCGCGGCGAATCTGCGGCAGGGCCTCAGTGACCGCCTGCGAGAGTATCAACGGATTGGCGGTAGCCTGCTTGATGACGCCCATGGCCACATTGGTACGCCCACGGAAGCGGGCCACCCGACGCTCATCCTCGGGGGCGATCTCAACCCGGGCGACATCGCCAAGCCGTACCAGGGCGCCCGTACCGCGGGGGGCCCTTAGGACGATAGAGGAAAACTCTTCGGGGGTCTGCAGGTCTGTCGGGGCCATGACCGAGAATTCTCGGCCCGGGGTCTCCACGCGACCGGCAGGAATCTCCACATTCTGGCGGCGCAGCGCATCTTCCACATCCTGTACCGTAAGCTGCTGGGCAGACAATCGGTCGCGGTCGAGCCAGATACGCATGGCATAGCGACGGTCCCCAAAGATGGTGACATCTGCCGCGCCCGGCAGGTTCTGCAGCCGAGGCTTGACCAACCGGCTACCCAGATCAGAGAGCTCCATGAGCGACATCGACTGGCTATTGAGCGTGAGCCAGATCACTGGCTGGGCATCGGCCTCCACCTTCGAGACTACCGACTCATCGACCCCCTCGGGCAGCCGCGAACGTACGCGAGAGACCCGATCACGCACATCAGAGGCGGCGCTGTCTGGGTCTCGGTCGAGATTAAACCGCACCGTTATCTGCGAACGCTCCGAGCGGGAAATCGAGGTGAGTACCTCCACCCCTTCGATGCCCGCAATCGAGTCTTCCAACGGCTTAGTCACCTGCGACTCAATAATCTCGGGCGACGCCCCGCGGTAACTCGTACTTACCGTGACCACCGGCTCATCAATCTTGGGGTACTCGCGGACAGAGAGGCGATCGAAGCTCACCAGGCCGATCAAGACCAGCACCAGCGAGAGCACTGTTGCAAAGACAGGCCGCTCAATACAGATCTGAGAAAGGCGCATGGGCTACTGTCCGACGGCCGGCACCGCCTTGACAGGCTGGCCTGGTGCACGAATTTTCAGCTGCCCGGCCACGACCACCTGATCGCCCGCCGCAAGACCCTTCTTCACTTCCACCTCACGTTGCAGCCGTATGCCGGTCTCAATCCGGGCCTGCTCGACGCGGCCCTCTTTCACCCGCCAGACAAAGAACCCCTGACGATCACCGACCAGTGCCTCTTCGGAGACCAAAAGGGCGCCGGGCCGATCATAGAGATTGAGCCGGGCCCGGCCGAACATGCCGGTCTTGATCTGTTGGCCAGGATTGTCGATCACCGCTCGCAGCTGGAGAAAGCGTCCGTCTTGGTCGACCCGTACATCCACCGCAGTCACCTGCACCGCCATCGATCGGTCGGCCTGCTCGGTCTGTACCACCAGCCGCTGGCCGACACGCACCAGGTCTGCAAACCGCTCGGGCACCCGAAAGTCAAAGTGCATGCGACGAGTATCTTCGAGAACCGCCAGCAGCTCCCCCTCCTTCACATAGTCGCCCACACTGTGCTGCCGCAGGCCCACCCGGCCCGCAAAGGGGGCCCGCATTTCGGTGCGTGCGAGGCGCGCCTTAGCCTGGTCGCGCCGGGCCGCAGCAATCTCTGCATTGGCCCGGGCCTCATCGAGGCCCCGCGAACTGATGAACTGTTTTCCAAAGAGATCCTGGGCGCGCCGAAAATTTGAAGCTGCTAAATCTGCCTCCGCCTGTGCCTGGGCGAGTTCTGCCCGCACGAGCCGATCGTCTAGGGCGAGTAAAAGATCACCGGCACCTACCATCTGGCCATCGCGGTAGTCGATACGCATGATGCGGCCGGAGACCTCGGGCCGTACCTCCACAGAATCCACCGACCGAAACTCTCCCGTGACCGAAAGCGTCTCGGAGATATCCCGCTGGACCACGGGTAGGACCTCCACAATGGTGGGGGGCCCTCCCCCACCTCCAGGCCCTTTGGCGCCAGGCTTCCCGCCCCCGGGTGGCCCTCCGGGAGGACCACCGCCCGCGCCTGGGGGGCCACCCTGGGGGCCCGCGCCTGGGGCAGCACCAGGGCCACCCGGGGCGGTTGGGGCACCGGAAGCCCCACCCGCAACAAGACCGCCGCCCGCCCCGGCAGCCTTCTCGGCAGGCGCCTGCGCAGCAGGGCCGGGCGCAGAGGAGAAAAGCCCCGCCCACCAGTCAAGGCGGTGTCCCACCAGGCCAAGGATCACCAAGGCAGTGATCAACAACGCCAGTATTCGCGTCTTCACAGATTCCTCTCTCTATTCACGCCTAAGACCTCAACACCGCATCGACCCCCTGATTCGCCAACGCATCGGCCCGCTCATTATCCGGGTGGCCCGCATGGCCCTTCACCCAATGCCACTCCACCCGATGGCGCGCACGCGCCTGATCAAGCCGCTCCCAGAGATCTTGATTGGCCACCGGCTTGCCCGCGGCTGTCTTCCAGCCCTTCTGCTTCCATCCCGCCAACCAGGTCTCAATGCCATTCTTCACATACTGCGAATCAGTGAAGAGTCGCACGCGACAGGGGCGGTTGAGGGCATTGAGCCCCTCGATCACCGCCATGAGCTCCATGCGGTTGTTAGTCGTCTGTGCCTCTCCACCGCAGAGCCCCTTTTCGTGTTGGCCTGCGCGCATCAGTACACCCCAGCCTCCGGGCCCCGGATTGCCCTTGCAGGCCCCGTCGGTATAGAGGTCGACCTCAGCCATCGCTGCCTCGACCGATGCACGTACATCGTCTCGGGTTCCCATCATCCGCCGATTCGCCGCTCTTGTCCGGCCACGCGGGTCGTCGCCACGACCCCTGCCCGCGCCGAACGCCGTCGCTTCCAGCCGGCCCGCATCATGCGCAGCCCCTCGCGACGCTTCACCGCCACCAGCAGATAGACCGCACCCAGCCCCGGCCACCAGCGCGCACCGGCCGACTCCAGCCACCCCAGTCGGTTCCACCAGGCCTCGCTGCCTACCAACGGCCGATAGAGCCCACTGGCCCCTGCCTCGGGGGCCAGGCCCAGCAGGCGACACCAGTCTTTGATACGGCTTAGGCTGAGCCAATGGCCCTCGACCGGCGGGAAGCGCGTGGTGGCCGTAGGCCGATGCAGGGCCCAGAAGCTGAAAGGGTTAAACCCCAGAATCACGATCCGTCCATCGGGAATCAAGACCCGCTCGGCCTCACGAAGGAGGTCATGCGGCTGGCTGATGAGTTCGAGACAGTGGGCCATCACGATGAGATCGGTCGACTCACTCTCGATGGGAAGTGCCTCAGGCAGACAGACCAGCTGATTGGCCCCGGCGGGCATGGTCTGGGGCTGATAGAAACTCACCCGTGCACGGCACGGCATGCGATTCATCTCCAGGGCATCAAGCGCAGACGGGCCAATCTGTAGCGCCCGATAGCCGAAGCTGTCCTGCAGCCGCTCGTTAAGCCAGGCCTGTTCTAACGAGAGGAGTGCCCGCCCTGGAGGGCTCTCAAGCCAACGGCTCCAGGCAAAATAGGGGTTCTGCTGCAAATCGAGGGTTCTTTCGTGATGGACATACATGCAATCCCAGCTTTTGAGGACAATATCATCTGGGCCTTGGAGTCTGCAGGCGAATTGGTCGTGGTCGACCCGGGCGACGCGAGCCCTGTTATTGACTTCCTCGCAGCGCGACACCTGCGGCTTTCTGGAATTCTCATTACCCACCATCATGGCGACCATACCGGCGGCATCGCGCACCTGCTGGAATACGGCAAGGCCAACCAGAGTCCCGCGACGCCGGTCTTTGGGCCAGAGCGCTGCCGAGACTATGGCGTCACCGAAACGGTCGAAGAAGGGGCCACGGTCTCGCTGTTCGGCAATACGCTGCGCCTATCGGTGCTCTTCTGCCCTGGGCACACCACCGACCATGTCGCCTATTTCGGTACACCTGCCGGCCGAGCGCCGATGCTCTTCTGCGGCGATACCCTCTTTGCCGGGGGCTGTGGCCGTCTGCTCGGCGGAACCGCAGAGCAGCTCTACCATTCTCTGCAACGATTCACCACGCTGCCCCCAGCTACGGAGGTCTATTGCGCCCACGAATACACGCTCAGCAACCTGCTCTTTGCCGCGGCAACCCTGCCAGACCACCCTCAGATCCGACAGCGGCTCGCCGATGTCAGAGATCTGCGCGCTAAAGCCATCTGCACGCTTCCTTCATCGATTGCGATCGAAAAAATCACCAACCCCTTTCTTCTTGCAGAATCTCTCGATGCGTTCACGGCCCGTCGACGGGCGAAGGACAGTTTTCGGCCCGCTTGACCGTAAAATATTGGGATGAAATCAATTTATAGTCTTCGACTGGGTGCGCCCGGCATCGCCGGTCTTGTGGTGATTGTGGCGGCCACCCTGTCGGGATGTGCCACCCAGGCACCCAACACCCCTGCCCCCGTGGTCTCCGTCGCCCCCGTCGCGGTACCGTCTGCCAATCCTGAGACGAGCGGGGGCGGGCCTGGGCAGGTTCTGCCAGTCGCCTTGGCCGATGCCTCAGGGCCCGTCTACGGAAATGCCACCCCCCTGCTGCAACTGCCGCCGGGCGCCCTCTCCGGACAGGCGGTACGAACAGATACCACTGCGGTCTTTAGCACGCCAGCCTTTGACAATCTGCTTGAGCGTATTCGGGCAGGCTTCGCAATGCCCGAACTCCCAAGCACCCTCGTCGATCGCCATACGAAACGGTTTGTGTCCAACCCCGAGTATCTCGAACGGGTCTTTGACCGCGGCGGACGCTACCTACATCACATCGTGGAAGAAATTGAGGCCCGGGGCCTGCCCACCGAACTCGCCCTTCTGCCCATTGTGGAGAGCGCCTTCAACCCACAGGCCACCTCCCATGCGAAGGCCGCCGGGCTCTGGCAGTTCATTCCCTCCACCGGCCGGGTCTTTAATCTTTCACAAAACTGGTGGATGGACGAGCGACGCGATGTCATCGAGTCCACCCGAGCGGCCCTGGAGTACCTCGAAAAGATTTACGAACTGCAAGGCAATGACTGGTTCTTGGCCCTGGCTTCCTACAACTGGGGAGAGGGCGCGGTCGGTCGGGCCGTACGGCGTAATAAGGCCGCAGGCAAGCCCACCGACTACCTGAGCCTCAAGATGCCCAAGGAGACGGCCCACTATGTGCCGCAGCTTATTGCGCTCAGAAATATTCTGCGCGACCCGCAGGCCTACAACCTGTCGCTGCCCTTTGTGGAGAACAAGCCCTACTTCGCGGTTATTGATAAGAACCAGTCGATCGATCTGAAGCTCGCGGCGGAACTGGCCGAACTCTCACTCGATGAATTTCAGGCACTCAACCCGCATCTGCGCAGACCTGTCATTACCGTTAGCCGCACCAACCGCGTGGTGCTTCCGCTAGAGAACATAGAGGCCTTCCACAGAAACCTAGAAACCCATCTCGCCAAGAAGCGGCCGCTGGTCACCTGGAAGCCCTACACGCTAAAGAAGGGTGAGACCCTTGCAAGCCTTGCCAAGAGTACAGGCGTGTCTGCTGAGACACTTGCCAAGGCCAATAGCCTATCGAGTAACACCGCGCGCCTCATGCCTGGCACCATCTTGTTGGCCCCTGCCTCGGTGCAGGCCCACGAAGGCCCCGCGATCGAGACGGCGCTCGCGCGATTTCCCGGCGCACGCACGGTCGAAGTGGTAACCGTTCCGGCAAAGACCTACCGAGTGCGTAAGAACGATTCGTGGGCCGTAATTGCGAAACGGTTTCGCGTTTCAGAATCGCGACTGAGAAGTCTGAACAAATCGGTGCAGGAATTGAAGGCGGGCATGCGGCTCATTCTTGTTCCCGCCCGAAGCCAGACAGTGGTTACCGATGCGGCCGGCCGTAAGACCGTCGCTCGGTAATCGATTGATAAACTGACTGAAAGTTACAGCAGCTGCGGTTACGCCGCGGTGAGGCTTGACTTCAGCGTATACATCCGCAGGCGGCGAGAGAACTCCTCATACGCGGAAATGCCGCTGGCCTCAGCCTGTTGGCACCACTGTTGCAGTGCGGCTACAGCCTGGTCTACCGAAAGACTACGGCGACTCCAGATGGCCTCAAACTCGTGCCGCAGATCGGCCGCTTTGCGCACCAGATCTTGCGACAAGAGCGAGGTCGCGCTCGCTGAGGCCTTGGCTGCCGAGACCTTCTTGGCAAGCTTTGAGAGTCGCGCCATGAGTTCGTACTTGCTCGAAATTACGGCCTGAATCGTGTCGGCATCGATTTCAAACTTATTGGGGTTCAGGGCCACATCGGCCATCGGCAGCCTACGGGGCCGTGCCATGCCGAAGACCTCAAGAGTACGAATGTAGAGCCAGCCAATATCAAACTCGTACCACTTCGAGGAGAGCTTAGGCGAGGTGGCATGCGCGTGGTGGTTGTTGTGTAGTTCTTCGCCACCGATCAGGATGCCCCACGGCAAAATATTGGCGCTGGTATCGGGGCTCTTAAAATTCCGGTAGCCCCAGAAATGCCCGATGCCATTGATAACGCCTGCGGCAAAGAACGGGATCCACATCATCTGCACCGCCCAGACGGCGGCGCCGATGACCCCAAAGAGGGCCACGTTGATGATGAGCATCAGGCCGACACCATGGGCACTGCGGCCGGTGTAGAGAACACGCTCGAGCCAGTCGTCGGGACAGCCATGGCCGTAGCGCTCAACCAGTTCTTTGTCCTTCGCGGCGTCCCGATAGAGATCGGCCCCCTGCCAGACGACCACGGAAAGGCCCTTGGTCATGGGGCTGTGCGGGTCATCTTCGGTCTCACACTTGGCATGGTGTTTCCGGTGAATCGCTGCCCACTCTTTGGTGACCATACCCGTGGTTAGCCAGAGCCAGAACCGGAAGAAATGCGACACCACGGGGTGGAGTTCCACGGCCCGATGGGCCTGAGAACGATGCAGGAAAATCGTGACGCCCGCGATCGTGACGTGGGTCACCGCGAGGGTATAAAGAACAATGGCGGACCAGGACCAGCCGGTCAGGCCGTACTGAACAAACGCAAAAAGACTATCCAAAAAACACTCCCTGTAAGAGACAACTTATCGAAAGTTAAATTTGCCGAAATTGTCTCATTTTTCATGCATCTTCAACAGTTTTTTGCAGCACCACAGCAAAAAACCCATCGGTTGACGACCGGTGTGGCCAGAGTCGAAACACCCCCTCTGGACTAAAGGCCGCCCACGACGCAGGCAGCGCGATGCCTTGACGTGCCAAGACTTGGTCAGCAGGCACCAGCCGAAAGCCTGGCGCCCGGGCGAGAAAGGCCCCGAGCTGGTCTTCGTTCTCGGCCCGTTGGGTGCTGCAGGTGGCATAGACCAGACGGCCCCCTGGGGCTACTAAGGCCGCCGCCGCATCGAGTATTTCCCGTTGAAGCGTCAGGAGGCTCTCCTGGTCTTCTAGCCGCTGGCGCCATTTCAGATCGGGATTACGTCGCAGCGTACCCAGCCCCGAGCAGGGCGCATCCACAAGCACCAGGTCTGCCTTGGCCCGAAGCCTTTTCAGACGATCATCACGCAGACTCGAGAGGGCAATGGGCCAGACATTCGACAGCCCACTGCGGGCAAGCCGAGGCTTAAGGCGCGAGAGCCGAGGGGCAGACCGGTCTAAGGCATAGAGCCGGCCGGTGTTGTGCATCAGGCTGCCCAGGGCCAGCGTCTTGCCCCCTGCCCCCGCACAGAAGTCCACGACTGTCCGCCCCCTGCCCGGCGCACAGAGTCGCACAAGCAGCTGGCTACCGAGATCCTGTACCTCACACCAGCCCTTTTCAAAGGCCTCGGTCTTCTGTAACGCTGGGCGTCCCCAGACCCGCAAGACGTCCGGCAGCCCCTCCACGCCCTGGGCCTGAATACCCGCCAAGGCCAAGGATTGCACAACCTGCTCAGCCGTGGCCTTGAGGGTGTTGACCCGCAAATCAAGCGGCGCGGGCGCATCCATGGCCTGTGCGAGGGCCTGCGCCTCGTTATTCGGGAGCTGGGCGGTCCAGTCATGCCAGATCCAGGCGGGGATGGCGTAGACCACCTCGGCCGGGGTGCCTTCCGCATCTAATGCGGCCCTGAGCCAGACACGCTCCCCCTCAGACAGCTCCGAGACAATGCGGTCGTAGCCCACGCCGAGGGCAGCCGCCATCATCGCCCGGCGGCGCGCAGTTGAGGGGCCATCCGTACGAAAACCTGAGGCGGTAAGCTGATCCGTGATCCACTGCCAACGGCGAATCGCGGCAAAAGCCGACTCCGCGAGAAAAGCCCGGTCTTTTGCACCCAGGGCGGGATTGGCCCGAAAAAAACGATGGACCACCCCATCAGCGGGTTCCTGAAAGCCTTCGAGCGCCGCGAGCAAGGCCGCGAGTCGCACAAAACGGTCAACCGGGGCAGGTTTACCGCGTGAAGGGGGACGACGCCTGGGGGACGGACTGGCCATGGCTAAGTGCCCAAAGAAGTGACGCTGCGGGCCATCCCGAGCAGCGGATGAAGCAACAAGGGACGAAAGAGATCAGGCTTGAGGATGCGCCACCGTTGCCCTTCCCATCGCACCACCCCGGCGAGAATCGCATTGACTGAAAGGGGATAAAGCTGATGCTCCGACTCCAGCACGCGGGCTGACAGCGTCTCCGCGCTATCGTCGGGCAATACAGGAACGATCGCCTGGGCCAGGATGGGGCCGTGATCGAGTTCGGCAGTGACCGCGTGCACGGTTGCGCCATGCAGCCGAACCCCGGCCGCCAGCGCCCGACGATGGGTATCCAGGCCAGTAAAAGCAGGAAGCAGCGAGGGATGAATATTGATCAAGCGACCAGCCAGGGCCTCGCAGAAGCCTGGAGACAGAATCCGCATGAAGCCCGCCAGGACCACCAAATCGGGTTCGAAGGCCAACACGTCTGCAAGCAACGCCTGATCGAATGCCTGCCGATGGGAGAAATCGCGATGGCAGAGCACCTGGGTGGCGAGCCCCTCAGACGCAGCCCAGCCAAGGCCTGGTGCCGCGGGCTCGTTGGAAATGACCCGCACCGAAGGCATCGGCAGATCAGAGGCGCGAAAGGCTCCCACCAGGGCGCGCAGATTGGTGCCTCGCCCCGAAATCAGTACCGCTACGCGCGGACTTCCCAGAGTGGATGTGCACCGGAGGTTGCCGCCCAGGGGCTGCCTAGGCGGAGAAGAAGTCTGGGACATAGCTCGGCATTCTACGGGCAGAACCCAGGCGCCAAGGCCAGTGGACTCTGGCCCATCGACGCAAGTCCTTATACTTGCGTGTTTGCGCGAAGACGACGCAGCCTCTTCGGACCCCCATCGGCCATGACACTCGGTCATCGACTCCTTCTCACCCCGCCACTCGCCTCCCCTGCAGGCGAGCCGGCTGTCTCTTCCGCGTCGGGCGCACAAGCCGCCCCTGCGACTCTGCAGCCACAGCGCGAACTGGGTGCCAGGCGCGGGCGATCGATTGCGATTGGCAGCTTCGATGGCCTGCACCTGGGCCATCAGGCACTCCTTACCGCCTGCCGTACTGCTGCGGATGCAGAAGATCTCTCAAGCTGCGTGCTGAGTTTTCATCCCCACCCACGCGGCTTCTTTCAGCCAGACCAGGCACCCGCCCGGCTTCTGCCTCTGCGCGATAAGGCCCTCGAGCTTGCGGCCCTTGGCATTGAGGAGGCCGTGATACTTCGGTTTAACCGGGCGCTGGCCTCGACATCGGCAGAGGATTTCGTCGCGCAGATTCTGGTCAAGCACTTGCGCTGCCAGCATCTGGTGGTGGGTGAAGATTTTCGATTCGGCGCCCGACGTCAGGGCGATGTCGGGATGCTGCGCACGCTTGGCGCACGCCTCGGGTTTGGGGTAACCGCCATCGGGGCTGTCTGTGCTGAGGGTCTGCGCGTCTCGAGTTCATTACTTCGGGAGGCACTGAAGGCCGGCGACCTCGCCAAGACCGAGGCGCTGCTCGGCCGCCGCTACCGCCTCTCGGGCCGTGTGCGACATGGTCAGAAGCTCGGCCGCACCCTGGGCTTCCCCACACTGAATATCGCCATGCCACACGACCTGGCCGCACGTGGCATCTTTGCTGTGGAAGTCGAGGGCCTCGATGCGGGGCCGCCCCGTGCGGGCGTTGCCAGCCTAGGAAGACGACCAACGGTGGAAGTCCAGGGCAGAATGCTGCTGGAGGTCTTCGTCTTTGACTGGCAGGGGGACGCCTACGGTCGCCGCGTGCGGGTGACCCTGCGACAATTCATTCGTCCTGAGGTACGGTTTGACTCCATTGAGGCCATGACCCTGCAGATGCACAACGACCTTACCCAAGCCCGCGCATTTTTTGGGCAGCAGGCAGCCTAAGCCCTACATCCATTACGCCTACGCCCCCCTCGGACACCCTTACCCCCGCACCGCAGAAAGCATCTTCTCAAACCATGTCGGCCGATCAAGACCTTCCCTCCGCTTCCACTGACGCCAGCGTTGACTATCGAAAGACGCTGCATCTGCCCGAGACGGCCTTTCCCATGCGCGGTGACCTGGCCAAGCGCGAACCCCAATGGGTCGCCCAGTGGCAGGGCGACAGGCCAGAGCAAGGGGTCTATCAGCGCATACGCGCCGCGACCGCTGGGAAGCCTTTGTTTGTGCTGCACGACGGCCCCCCGTACGCCAATGGCGACATCCATATTGGCCATGCGGTGAACAAGATTCTCAAAGACATGATCGTGAAGTCCAAGGTCACCGCGGGCTTTGATGCGCGCTATGTGCCCGGCTGGGACTGCCATGGCATGCCCATTGAGATTCAGATCGAGAAGCAGTTTGGTAAGGGCCTGCCGACGGCCGAGGTGCAGTCGAAGTCTCGGGCCTATGCGGAAGAACAGATCCTGCGTCAGAAGAAAGACTTCGTACGCCTAGGCGTGCTTGGTGCCTGGGAGACGCCTTACAAGACTATGGAATTTCGCAACGAGGCCGATGAGATTCGGGCCTTAAAGACCATTGTCGAGAAGGGCTTTGTCTTTCGAGGGCTAAAGCCTGTGAACTGGTGCTTCGACTGTGGTTCTGCGCTGGCCGAGGCCGAAGTGGAATACGCAGACAAGTCTGACCTCGCGGTCGAAGTCGCCTTCCCCGCCTCTGAGGCCACGCGGCAGGCACTCCGTAAGGTCTTCCTCGAACAGGGGCAGACAGCCCAGGCTGGGGCAGGTCTTGCGGGCAACGATGGAGTCCGCTCGGCGGCCATCACCGAGGTTCTCGCGGGCCCGGGTGCGGCCGTGATCTGGACCACCACCCCCTGGACCCTGCCCGCCAACCAGTCTCTCAATGTGCACCCCGAAGCACCCCTGGCCCTGGTGCGCCTCACCAGTCCAGTGGCGGTTCCGAGCCTCGCAGCCCTCACAACCAAGAAACCTTCGGCCGGAGAGAAGACGGCGGCGACCCCAGCCAGCGGTGCGCCGGCGGCAGCGACAGAGGCGCTGCCCACCTGGCCCAGCCCACAGGCCACAGAGGCCCGTTGGCTCTTGCTGGCGGCCGCCCGGGTAGAGGCCTGCCTCAACGACTGGGGCCTCACCGGAGAAGTCGTGGCCCAGGCACCGGGTACGGCCTTCACGGGCCTTGGGTTTGACCACCCCCTCTCCGCGGCCCACGAGGGCTATCGCCGGCAGGCCTGGGTGATTCCCGGCGACTATGTGACGCTCGACTCCGGTACCGGGATCGTGCACTGTTCACCGGCCTACGGGGTGGATGACTTCACTGCGTGGAAGTCGGATGGCCGGCCCGAGTCGGAAGTGCTCAATCCTGTGATGGGCGATGGTGTCTATGCGGGAAGTCTTGCCCTCTTTGGCGGCCAACATATCTGGAAGGCCAACCCGCAGGTGGTGCAGGCCCTGGCTTCGGTGGGAAGTCTGCTGCGGGTGACCCGATACGATCACAGCTATATGCACTGCTGGCGGCACAAGACACCGATTATTTATCGCGCGACCAGCCAATGGTTTGCAGGCATGGATATTGCCCCCGCCGAAGGCGGCGGAACCCTGCGCGAACGCGCCCTGGCGGGTATTGAGGCCACCGCCTTCTATCCGGGCTGGGGTAAGGCCCGCCTCTACAGCATGATTGCAAACCGGCCCGACTGGACGCTCTCACGCCAGCGGCAATGGGGCGTGCCCATGGCCTTTCTCCTGCACAAAGAAACGGGCGCGCTGCATCCCTACACCCCCGCCATCTTCGACGTCGTGGCCACGGCCGTCGAGGCGGGTGGCATTGAGTCTTGGCAGTCACTCTCGGTGCAGGCGATTCTCGATGCAATGAAGGCGCTCCCGCAGGCCCCTGCCCCGTTGTCTACAGTGGTGATGACCCGCACCACTGCGGGTACTTCTGCCGAGGCGCTGCTTGCCGTGGCCTTTGATCCGCATCAGTGGGAGAAGAACAGAGACACCCTCGATGTCTGGTTCGACTCCGGTACCACCCATGCCACCGTGCTGCGTGGATCGCATGCGGCGCAGTCGGCCTTCCCGGCCGACCTGTATCTCGAAGGCAGCGACCAGCACCGCGGCTGGTTTCATTCCTCTCTGCTCACCAGCTGCATGATCAATGGCGTGCCCCCCTACAAGGCCTTGCTCACCCATGGCTTCGTCGTCGACGGTCAGGGCCGCAAGATGTCGAAGTCGATGGGCAATGTGGTGGCGCCGCAGAAGGTCTCTGAGTCGCTTGGGGCGGAAATTCTTCGGCTCTGGGTGGCCTCGACCGACTACTCAGGCGAGCTCTCGATCTCTGACACCATTCTGAAACGCGTGGTGGAGGCCTACCGTCGTATACGCAATACGCTCACCTTCTTGCTGGGCAACCTCAACGACTTTGACCCCTCTATCGATGCCGTGCCGCCCGAGCAGATGCTCGATATCGACCGCTATGCCTTGGCCCTCACCGCTCAGTTGCAACGAGCGGTCTTGGAAGACTACGCCGCCTTTAGCTTTCATCCTGCGGTCGCCCGGCTGACGAGTTTTTGTTCGGAAGACTTGGGCGCCTTCTACCTCGACATTCTCAAAGACCGCCTCTACACCACGCGGGCCAAGGGTCTGCCTCGGCGGTCGGCGCAGACTGCCCTCTGGCAGATCACCGACAGCCTGCTTCGCCTGATGGCCCCCATCCTCTCTTTTACCAGCCATGAGGCCTGGGAAATCTTCCGGGGGCCCGGCCGCAGCGATACGGTGTTTGAGCATGCCGCGGCAGCACTGACTCCATTGCCCGATCAAGATGCTTTATTGGCACGATGGGCGCTGATTCGTGCCGTACGCAGCGACGTGCTCAAGGCCATTGAAAAGGAACGTGAGGCTGGACGCGTAGGATCATCTCTGCAGGCGGGCATTGAGATACAGGCAGCCGGCGACCAGGCAGCCGCCCTGCAGAGCCTGCAGGATGATCTACGGTTTGTGATGATCACCTCGGTGGCCCACCTCATCGTCACAAAAGACAACGCCCCCCAATCCACGGCCCAGATCAGGGTCTGGGCCGTAGAAGACCCCAAATGCGGGCGATGCTGGCATCTGCGGCCCGATGTCGGGTCGCACGCGGCCCATCCGACACTCTGTGGACGTTGTGTTGAGAACCTCCAGGGTAACTAGCCATGCGCCCATGGCTTAGCCTTGCGGCCCTCGTGCTGCTAGCCGATCAGGCCACCAAATGGCTGGTGCTGCAGGCCATGCCCCTGGGCGAGGTCATTCCCATTACCGGGTTCTTTAACCTCGTGCATGTGCGTAACCCCGGCGCTGCCTTTAGTTTTCTTGCCGACGCCGGCGGCTGGCAGCGCTGGCTCTTTGCCGTATTCGCTATTGGCGTCTCGGCCCTGCTAATCTTTATGATGCGTCGGGCCCCGGGACAACGGCTCTTCTGCTTTGCCGCAGCCTTGGTCATTGGGGGTGCGATCGGGAATCTCATTGACCGGCTGGTGTTCGGCGAGGTCATCGACTTTCTCGACTTCCACTGGCAAGGCTGGCATTGGCCGGCCTTTAATATCGCTGACAGCGGTATTACGGTGGGCGCCTTTCTCATCATCGCCGATGAGTTTCTGCGGCTGCGCAAACCCCGAGAGGCAGCGCCATGAACCCGCTCGCCAACCGACACATCGTACTCGGCATTACCGGTGGTATCGCTGCCTATAAGTCGTGCGAACTGGTACGACGACTGCAAGACCACGGCATGAGCGTGCAGGTGGTCATGACCGAAGCCGCGACCCGCTTCGTGTCGGCCATGACCTTTCAGGCCCTCTCGGGACGCCCGGTCTACACCGACGCCTGGGACCCACACGTTTCCAACCATATGCCCCATATCGACCTCTCCCGCGAGGCCGATGGCATTCTCGTGGCACCGGCCAGCGCAGACTTTATGGCCCGGTTGACCCAGGGGCAGGCCAACGATCTGCTGACAACACTCTGCCTGGCCCGGGAAGTACCCCTCTGGATTGCCCCCGCGATGAACCGCCAGATGTGGCAACACCCCGCGACCCAGGAGAATGCCGAACGGCTTCGACAGCATGGGGTCACCCTCTGGGGGCCAGGCCAGGGAAGCCAGGCCTGCGGCGAGGTCGGCGACGGACGCATGCTGGAACCCGCCGAGCTCATCATGCGACTAGAAGCTGCATTCGCAGATACCGCCGCCGAGAAGATGGACCGCCAGACGGGTCCTGCGAGCAGCGTGGATCGCCTCCGTGACGCGCATCCTCCGGGCAGCCGACAGGTACCCCTGCGTGGCCTGCTGGATGGGCGTCGTGTGGTGATCACCGCGGGGCCCACCTTCGAGCCCATAGACCCCGTGCGCGGTATCACCAACCGATCAAGCGGCAAAATGGGCTTTGCCCTGGCCGAGGCGGCCGTGGCTGCCGGGGCGGAAGTCACCTTGGTTGCGGGGCCCGTCTCCCTGGCGACGCCGCAGGGGCTGCGCCGCATCGATGTCACCACGGCCCAAGACATGGCAAACGCCGTAGAGTCCTGTCTTCCCTTGCGCCCAAAAGATGTCTTCATCGGTGTGGCTGCTGTGGCCGACTGGCGGCCTGCACAGGTACGCGACGGAAAGATTAAAAAAAACCAGGGCGGTGGGCTCGATACCATTGGCTGGGTAGAAAACCCCGATATTCTCGCTACCGTGGGTCACCTACCACCCGAGCAACGCCCCTACACCGTGGGCTTTGCCGCCGAAACCGGCTCAGAAGAAGACCTACGCGCTTTGCTTGCGCCCAAGCGGGCCCGCAAGGCTGCCGACCTTATTGTGGGCAACCTGGCCGTTCCTACGTTTGGGCAAGACCGGGCCACCATGGTCTTGTTCGACGGCGAGCACTACACGCCGCTTGCGTCGGACACAAAATCTGCACAGGCCCATCAGATTATTCTCACGATTGCCAGCGCCCTGCGCAAAGCCGAATCTTAAATCGTAGTCTGCGCCCCAGCTTGTTACGGGGCTGTCTTAGCCCACCCGTCCCGTACTGCCAAATCCCCCCGTCCCCCGGGCGGTTGCATCAAAGCTCTCCACCTTCTCAAAAGCAGCCCGCGCCACGGGCACGATGACCAGTTGCGCCAACCGCTCCAGTGGTTCGATGGTAAAGGGCGTCTGACTGCGGTTCCAGGCCGAGACCATGAGTGGGCCCTGGTAGTCAGAATCGATCAGCCCTACGAGGTTACCCAGCACGATGCCGTGTTTATGCCCCAGGCCGCTACGCGGCAGGATGAGACCGGCATAGCCCGGATCCGCAATAAAAATCGACAGCCCTGTGGGAATGAGTGTCGTCTGGCCAGGGGCCAGCATCAGAGGCGCTTCGATCGCCGCCTTCAGGTCTAGGCCCGCAGATCCTGGGGTGGCATAGGCCGGCATCGCGGCATCGAGTCGCGGGTCGAGTACGCGGAGTTTGATCGTCAACATGGCCAATCCTATGCAGTAACAAGTGCTCGCAGCTTCTCGCCATCCCGGGCAAAAAGGCGAATTCCCTCGGCCAGCTTCTCGGTGGCCATAGCGTCCTCGTTGAGCCCAAACCGAAAGTCTGGCTCCTCAAGCGCCGACGCACCGCGGGTACCCGGACGCACCGGCGTGCGCGACCCCAGTGTGCGAGGTGTGAGTCTGAGGGGCATGAAGGGCGTCTGCAGCGCGTCTGCGTCAGGCCCAGGCACCTCGGAGGGCAGAGCCTGCAGCTCCGCAAG
>JBDLQX010000035.1:0-17087 GCA_039800345.1 Pseudomonadota bacterium
TAACGCCCGAGCGCTTGCCCATGGATGGTCTGCCGGCATTGAACTCCAGTCGATAGGCCGCCGTTACGCGAATGACGCCAACACGCTGAGTGCTGACCCTTTTGAGTCAGTCGCTATTCGATCTGCTTACTCCCGCACCGTTGGTTCCACCGACCTGCAGGTCTTCGCGCGTATCGACAACCTTCTCGACGAGAAGTATGCGGGGTCGGTGATCGTGAATAACAACACCGCGCCCTTCGAACCCTCTCCCGAGCGCAACTGGATGCTGGGCCTGAAGGCCGTTACAAGGTTTTAGGCTCCCGGCCTTGTAGCACCGCCTTCAAAACTCGGTACACTTCGGCGCCATGCATAGACTCTGCGTGGCGCCGATGATGGACTGGACGGATCGGCACTGTCGGTTCTTTCATCGTCTTCTGGCGCCCAATGCCCTACTGTACACCGAGATGATCACCACGGGGGCCATACTCCATGGAGACCTGAACCGGCTGCTCGCCTATAACCCGTCTGAACATCCGGTAGCGCTGCAGTTGGGGGGGAGCGAACCCCATGACCTCGCCCGCGCTGCGAAGATTGGTGCTGAGTGGGGCTATGACGAGATCAACCTCAACTGCGGCTGCCCGAGCGAGCGGGTTCAAAAAGGCGCCTTTGGCGCGTGTCTTATGCGGGAACCGGCTCTGGTGGCGGACTGTGTGCAGGCCATGCGTGAGGCCGTCTCGGTGCCCGTGACGGTGAAACACCGCATCGGCGTGGACAGTGAAGACTCGTATGCGTTTGTGGCCCGATTCGTATCGCAGCTCATGGCGGTGGGCTGTACGGTATTTATGGTCCACGCCCGCAGCGCCATTTTGAAGGGTCTGTCCCCCAAGGAGAACCGAGAGATCCCGCCGCTACGGTATTCGGTCGTGCGCCAACTCAAACGTGACTTTCCCGAGGCGACTTTTGTGGTCAATGGCGGAATCGTCTCTGTCGAGCAGGCCCGCGTACTGATGGCGCCGGCTCAGACGCAGGAACCAGAGCAGCAGAGCGCTCTAGCGCTGCCCGGGCTCGATGGGGTGATGATTGGCCGCGCGGCCTATCACGACCCCTGGCTGCTGCGTGACCTCGATGCGACACTCTTTGGTGAGGATGCGCGACGGCCTCACGACAGAACATCGGTGATTAGCCCATTGGCAGGCTACTTTGATGCCCAGCGTCTTCAGGGGGTTCCGCCCAAGACGATGGCGCGGCACTGGCATGGTCTGTTTCACGGGCAGCCCGGGGCCCGACACTGGCGCCGGTCGATGTCTGAGGGATTTCGCCCTTACAATTCAGTTAATGCTGTAGAGCAAATTTGATAAAGGAGAGGTTCCTATGGTCAAACCATCCGTCTATGCGTCACTATTCCTCGCACTTGGTGTTTTTTTGTTGGGCACACAGCTTGCCCATGCCAAAAAAACCCAGTGGTGCATCGTTGATAAGAAGTCAGGGGATTACACCAGCGACTGTTTTAAGACCCGCGAGGAATGTCAAAAGAAGGCCGGTAAGAAGGGCAGCGCCTTTAGCTGTGGGGTGAGTTACGGTGGTTAGCCTAAAGCACGTAGGGCGCCTTGCTCGCCTTGAACTCGTTCTGCATATAGAGCTGAAGTAACAACGACTCGATCACGGTTTTAAGAATACCGGGCTGTCCCTCGAGCAGTTCGCGAAGGGCATCGGCCTGCATCTTTACGCAGACGACTGGCCCCAGCGCCCTCGCCGAAAGACTTCGTACGCCCCCAAAAAGAATCGCCTGTTCCCCAAAGGAGTCTCCGGGGCCCAGGAGCGCAATTTGGATTTCCGGATCCCCAGGAGAGAAAAGCTCCACCTGACCTTCTTTGAGGAGAAAAAAGAAGTCCGCCGGTTCCCCTTTTTGAAAAAGCAGCGCCTGGGCAGGGAAGGCCTCCTCAACAGCATGATTACGGCTATTACGGGCCTCTTCTCCTGCTGTATTCATCGGCGCACCGTGCGGTGCTCGGGTTGGCGGCGCATGATCTCTACGCTTCAAGATACTTCGGTACACCGGTAAGCTTGCCCTCGAGAATACGCTGAACGGTCAGCCGACAGATACCTTTGAGTCCTGGGTTGGCCCGTTCTATCTCTCGAATGGCGTTCGGAATCGGAATGATCTTTACATTGACGACCGAGGCGGCGATGTAGTGATAGCGAAGCGGGAGGTCGCAGAGCCCTTCGGCGAGTCCAATCGTGGCGCCAGGTCCAAGCACGAAGGTGTGGTCTTGATCGTGTACCTCCACCTCTCCGAGAACCACCACGTAGGCTGTATCGGGGATCTGCTGCGCCTGCATGATGGGCTGCCCGGGGCTAAACAGCCCCGTGCGTAACCGCTCGGTGGCCCAGACCCGATAAAACATGCGCTCCAGACTCGACATGTCGTACTGGTTAAAGAACTCGAAGGTGCTCTTTGACTGAGACTGGGTGAGGCTCAGTCCTCTGAATCGGGTACGGTCTATGTTGAAGCGAAAGGTGGTCATGGCCTAGCATCATTAATCAGCAGATTCCGAGAGAGTTTACGTAATATGCTGAACTTTCGTAAGAAGTTAGTCGGCATCGAGAGAATAATGTCTGCGAAAATGTTGGTTTTTGGGAGGGCTTGTCTATGAAAGTACGTTTCTGGGGGGTAAGGGGCACGATTCCGTGTGCTTCGACAAGCCACCTCCGCTATGGTGGCAACACCAGTTGCGTGACCGTCACCTGTGGTGATCGGCTGCTCATCTTCGATGCGGGCTCAGGTATTCGTCCTTTGGGTACCTGGGTTCAGGCACAGGGTTTTCCTGCGGCCGATCTGTTTTTGTCCCACGTCCACTGGGACCATATTCAGGGGCTGCCATTTTTTAAGCCGCTCTACCTCTCCGATTTCAGCCTCTCGGTCTGGGCGGGAAATCTGCAGCCTCAGGGCCTGGCTCTGGAAGAGATCCTAGCGCGGCAGATGTCTACCCCATTTTTTCCGATTGCCCTTGACCGTTTCTCTGCGGAGATGGGTTTTAAAGATTTTTCCGCCGGTGCCGTACTTGAGCTCGGCCAAGGCATTGTGGTGCATACCGCCGCACTGAATCATCCGCAGGGCGCCACCGGTTATCGGGTGGACTACGCTGGCCGTGCGGTCTGCTATGTCACTGACACAGAGCATCGTCCTGGCAAGCTCGATACAGCGATTGTGGATTTGATACGTGGGGCAGACCTGGTGATCTACGACAGTACCTACACCGACCAAGAGTTCTTCCGATTCGCTGGATGGGGTCATTCCACCTGGCAGCAGGGCGTGCGACTCTGTCAGGCTGCTGAGGTAGAACAGCTGGCCATATTCCACCATGATCCAGACCACGACGACAACTTTATGGACCGTATCGCAGAGGAGGCCCAAGAGATGTGGTCGGGCGCCTTTGTTGCCCAGGAGGGGCAACAACTCATTCTCTAGCCTTACGCGTTGTAGCGATGCCCGCGTGCGTGAAGATCGTTATGCAGATAAAGCTGCAAGAGTAGTGCCTCGAATACGGGCTTAATGGTGCCCGGCTCAAGCTCGAGCATCTGACGGAGCGTCTCGGCAGACAAGGCGAGGCAAATCACGCCGTTAACGGCACGTGCCGACACACTGCGTACGCCTCCCACCAGAATAGCCTGTTCACCAAACGAGGTGCCTGGCCCCAGGGTGGCAATCTGTTTTTGCGTGCTTGGTTCGAGGAGTGCGACCTCACCCTGGCGAATCACGTAAAACCGGTCTGCGGCATCCCCCTTGTTAAAGAGGAGCTGTCCTGGTGGGAAATAGACTTCGTTCGGTCCAAGCTTTGGTGTGGGCGGCGCTGTGGGCTTCGTGGGAACTGGTGCCGGTGCCGTTGGTGGCTTGGCTGCGGGCGTTGCCCCCAGTGCGGGCCAGGTGACGGGCTCGAAGGCGATCTTCCTGTCGGGGAGCGGTTGCGCTTTTACCAGAGGCGCCGACGGGGGTGCTGATTGCGGCAGTGCGGCTGCTGCGGGCGCGGGTCGTTCAGGAGCCACCGGCTTGGCCTCTACGACGGGTTCCGGGGGGGCGATGAGATCGAGCAATTCTTCGAGCTTAGGTGCTGGTGAGGTAATCTTGGGCAGGAACTCTTCGGGGACGTCTGTCGACCCGGTTAACAGTCGAAGTGAGGTGGTAAGCGTTTCTGTTGCCTGCTTCGTGGCCTGCCGCAGCGCCACATTGCGCAGTGCGGCTTCGGCGCAGATCTCGTCTATGGAGGGGGTCGATTCAGCCATAGTGTTCTTAGCGCATGAAGTCCGGTGGGCTAGCGCGATCCCCGAGAATGCGCTGCACGGTAAACCGGCAGATGCCCTTGAGCCCCGAATTGATGCGGGCAATCTCGCGGGAGGCTACATCGATGGGAATCACCTTAGAGTTGAGTGCCGTGTGGGCTGTGTAGTTATATCGGGAGGGCAGTGCGCAGAGCCCTTCGGCGAGTCCGATGACGGTACCCGGACCGAGAAGATAAGCGCCGTCGTCGTCTTCGACAGCGGCCTCACCCGAGACGATGACAAAGGCATAGCTCGGAATCTGGTCTTTGCGCTGCACCGTCTGGCCTGCCTCAAAGACGCCCGTCTGCAGAATCTTGCTTGACCAGAGCCGAAAGAAAAGCCGCTCCTGACCGCTGAGGCTGTGCTCATCAAAATATTCCACACTTTCGTGACGCTTCGCCGTGATGCTGAGGTCGTCAAAGGTGGAACGGTCAATACTGAAAGAAACTGGGGCCGGGGCGGTCATCTCCGTGTCCTGGAAAGCCAGACGGGCTAAATCGTATGGCAAGAAAGATATTTTTGAATCTTCACTGTCTGGATGTCGGCCTGTCAACCCAGAAGTTAAGTTTTCATCGAACAAAAACGCAAAACTGGCGCCTCCGGCACGAATCGAACGTGCGACCCTCCCCTTAGGAGGGGGATGCTCTATCCACTGAGCTACGGAGGCCTATGCGCTGCACAGTGGGTAAATAGTAAGCCATAGCCGGCTGCCCACGGATGCATGGCGCAGAGACGCACCTGCGGCGGCTAGGGCAGATCGGGTTTGGGGGGCTGCTGTCGTTTGTACTTTCGTATTGATTGCAGAATGACGGCTGTTAGGGCCAGACCCAGCACCAACCATCCGGCGGCCAGCGCCCGTTCTTGCCATTGCAGTCCAATGATGCGCACGAGCGCCTCACAGACGTAGAGCCAAATCAGCAGTGACATCCACTGAAACGTATAGATCCTGCCCTTGAGGAGCCCGGGTACTGCCATGGCCAGCGGCACAACCTTGAGCCAGAGCCACGATCCGTCACGAATGGGATCAATAAACCCTTCCCAGGCGGCGCCATAGACCACCATGAGTAGGCAGAGGCCAGTTGCCCATCGTGCGTCGGCGCGGCTGATGGCGGGGCCCAAAGAGGCTGGCTGTTGCGAAGGTGAGTTCACAGAAGGCTAGCCTGCGACCGATCGCAGGGCCTGGGCGGTCTGCGCAACCCGCCGGCCTAAGGCCTTGGCGAGTCGATGTTCTTCGTCGCTAATCGGCATACGACCGTCACTGCCGGCCACATGGGAGGCGCCATAGGGGCTTCCTCCGGTGCGGGTGCTGCCCAGGTCGGGTTCCGAGTAGGGCAGGCCCACAATGAGCATGCCATGGTGCAGCAGTGGCAGCATCATGCTCAGTAAGGTGGATTCCTGACCGCCATGAAGACTTCCTGTGCTGGTAAAGACCCCTGCTGGCTTGCCAATCAGGTCGCCTGAGAGCCAGGCATTGAGGCTGCCATCAATGAAATATTTCATTGCGGCTGACATGTTTCCAAACCGTGTTGGCGAGCCCAGTACAAGCCCTGCACAGTCGCGCAGGTCTTGGGGTTCTGCATAGGGTGGTCCTTCGGCAGGCACCGATGGGCTCATGGCCTCATGACTCGCTGAGACCGATGGCACTGTGCGCAGACGGGCAGCGCAGCCAGCCACCGATTCCACGCCGTCGGCCACTGCATGCGCGAGCGCCGCGGTGGCGCCATGCCGGCTATAGTAGAGAACAAGAATTTCAGTCAAAGCCATGCCCGTATCATAGCGATACTGTCTAAGGAGACTCGAGTATGAAGGTGCAAGACATTCTGAAACTCAAGGGTAATCGCATGTTCACCTCCTCGCCGAGCGAGTCTCTGTCAGACGCGGTGATCCGTATGGCAGAGGAAGACATTGGGTCCTTGGTAGTGCTGCAGGGGGACCAACTCGCCGGTATGTTGACCTTTCGCGAGGTATTGGTGATCTTGGCCAAGCGCCAGAAGGAACAGCGGGTTGGGCCCACGCCCACGATGAATCAGATTCTCGTGAGTGAGGTGATGAATGCCCGACCGACACACGCAACGCCCGATATGACCATCGATACCCTGCGGGAAGTCATGAATGCCTGCGGCGAGCGTTACCTTCCGGTGGTTGATGGGCAGAAGATTCTGGGGGTCGTTTCCTTTCACGATGTTGCCCGGGCCGTATTAGATGCCCAGAGTTTCGAGAATCGAATGCTGAAGGCCTACATCCGTGACTGGCCCTCGGAAGGAGACGAGAAGAAGGGCGCTTCATCGTCATAACCACTGAGCACACGGGTTGTATGCCTTCGCTCTGGAAGGAAGACCATGGCCCCCACTTTCAAAATACTCAGGAACACTTTGCATGCGGATACTGGTCTGTAATGACGACGGATACTTTTCACCGGGCATTGCTGCCCTGGCCGAGGCGATGCGGGGATTCGGCGAGGTCACCGTGGTGGCGCCAGAGGCCGATCGCAGCGGGGCGAGCAACTCGCTTACCCTTGATCGCCCACTCTATGTGCGTAAGGCCTCTAGTGGGTTCTTCTATGTCAATGGAACGCCTACTGACTGCGTGCATGTGGCCGTCACCGGATTTCTGGATCACCGGCCAGACTTGGTGGTCTCGGGGATTAACAACGGCCAGAACGTGGCAGAAGACACCCTCTACTCGGGCACCGTAGCGGCGGCGATGGAAGGGTTTCTGCTCGGTATTCCTGCAGTGGCCTTCTCTCTTGCTGATCGGGGGTTTGACCATCTCGATACGGCAGTCCATGTTGTGCAACGCGTGGTCTCGGGCCTCTTGCGTCGCCCCTTTGCCGACACCAAGCTCCTGAATGTGAATATCCCGAGCGTTGCCTTGGGCGACCTCGCAGGCTTTACGGTCTGCCGACTCGGTCGGCGGCACGTCTCGCAGCCTGTGGTTCGAGTGGCCTCCCCGCGGGGCGAGCCAATGTTCTGGGTGGGGGCGCCCGGTGGTATTCGGGATGCCGGGCCAGGCACCGATTTCTATGCGCTGGCCAATCGTCAGGTGTCTATTACGCCCCTCCGGATTGACCTCGCAGATGCCGAGGGCCTCGCGTCTGTCACGCAATGGCTGGACGATCTCCGCTAGGGCCGGGGCGCAGACCGCGGATTCCCCCGCCGCTAGACCTCAAGCCGAAATGGGGAGGACGGGCCGAGTCGGCGGCCTCTGCGCCGCCTGAGACGATCCCTGCGACACAAGACAGAAGGCAGGCGCAGGGGTCGGGTGAGGGGCTCACGAGTGATCGGCTTAGAGACCGCATGGTGGCAAGGCTTCGGACGCAGGGGATCCAAGACGAGACGGTCTTGCGCGCGATGCAGGCGGTACCGCGCCATGCCTTTGTGGACGCCGGTCTCGCCAGCCGAGCCTATGAGGATTCTGCACTGCCCATCGGCCACTCGCAGACGATTTCGCAGCCGTATGTGGTCGCCCGCGCGATTGCGCTGGCCCGCATCTTTCTGGGGCCGCCGCAGGTTCTGAGCGATTCTGTCGCCACGGGGTCTGCAAGGGCTGGAGGGGGATTGGGGCGGGTTCTTGAGGTCGGCGGCGGTTGTGGTTATCAGGCCGCAGTCCTCTCGCAGGTCTTTGGTGAGGTCTATTCGGTGGAGCGTATTGAGGGCCTGCATCTGCAGGCGCGTCGGAACCTGTTTGCGCTCGCGCTGCCTAACCTGCATTTGTTACATGCCGATGGGTTGAGTCTGCCAGCGGGCCTTGGGCCATTTCGGGCAATATTTTTGGCCGCTGGCATGCCAAGCATTCCAGAGCATTTGTTGAGAGAATTAGAGCCTGGCGGGGTCCTGGTGGCCCCCATTGGCGCGCCGACCCAGCGGCTGGTGGTCATTCGGTCATTATCTGCAGTGGGAACCGAGCGCGTGCCGGAATACGAACGGCGAGAATTCGAGGAGGTCTCCTTCGTGCCCATCCTTCGGGGAATACAGTCATGATCCAACGTCGTTATCTGGTCATCGGGCTTCTGGTGCTTACAGGCTGCGCGGCGCCCAAAGGCAAGGCGCCTGTAGAAACCCGCACGATTGGCGCGAGCCAGACGGCTCCTGCCACCGCAAAAAAGCCGCCCGCGGCCTCGGGCGGTAGCGCTTCGTCTGGACCCTCTGCACCTTCCCCACCGTCAGCCGCTGATAGTGGCGGCCCTGTTCCCTCGGGTTTTTATCGGGTCAAACGGGGCGATACGCTTATTAGTATTGCCTTGGAGCAGGGTGTGGATTGGCGCGATCTTGCGAGCTGGAATGACATCTCCAATCCCAATGTGATCGAGGTGGGTCGTCTCTTGCGTATTCTGCAGAGCCGCCCCGCGGATGCCCCTGCGCCCTCGGTGGCTGCGGTGCCTGCCACGCCTGGGGCAGCCCAGACCGCACCAGTTGCCGGTGTGGGCGCTGTTCAGGCGCGTCCCATTGAGGCCGGCTCAGCCGCTGGCGGCGCCTCAGCGCCTACTCCGACGGTGGCAGCGGCACCGCCGGCCACCGAGTTGGCCAGTGCAGCGCCTCCCCCTGCCGCCGCTGGCTTGCAGTGGGCCTGGCCCGCCCATGGCCAGGTGATCTCTGGTTTTTCCGAGGGTGGCAGCAAGGGGGTGGCGATCGCGGGTGCGCAGGGCGAGGCCATTTTTGCCGCGGAAAGTGGGCGCGTGATTTACAGCGGCAACGGTCTGCGTGGATACGGCAATCTGGTGATCGTGAAGCACGACCAGGAATTCACGACGGCCTACGCCCATAACCGTGCGATTCTGGTCAAAGAGGGGCAGATAGTGCGCAGGGGCCAGAAGATTGCAGAGCTCGGCATGTCGGATGCCGATCGGCCGATGCTTCACTTTGAGGTTCGAAAGGGGGGCAAGCCCGTCGATCCCTTGAGCTTCTTGCCGTCCCGATAACCTTGACGCCAATTCTCGTTTTCGACCTGGAGACGATCCCGGATGTACCAGGGATGCGCCAGATGGGATGGATCGATCCGCAGCAGACAGATGCCGAGGGCGTTGCGCAGGTAGTTGCGAAGCGAGAGGCACAGGGCCAGAGTGCCTTTCTGCCTCTTTATTTGCAGCGTATCTGGGTTTTTGGCTGTGCCTTTCGCGATGCCCAGGGGTTTCAGGTGCGATGCCTGGGTGAGGGATTCGGTACCAGTGATGCCGATGAGTCTCAGCGGCTGCGGCAGTTTTTCGGCGTGATCGATCGACACACGCCGCAGCTCGTAACCTGGAACGGCTCAGGCTTTGATCTCCCCGTTATCCACCATCGGTCGCTGATGCGCGGAGTGGTGGGCGCCCAATACTGGGACACCGGAGACGAGAACCGTGACTTTCGTTACAACAACTACCTGAATCGCTACCACAGCCGACACCTGGACCTCATGGATGTGTTGGCGAGCCACTCTGGTCGGGGCAATGCCCCGCTTGATGAGATGAGCCAGCTCTGCGGCCTTCCTGGAAAACTCGGAGAAGATGGTGCCCAGGTCTGGGCCTCTTGCCTTGCGGGCCGGGACGAAGACGTAGCCGCCTATTGCGAGACCGATGTGGTCAATACCTACCTACTCTTTCAGCGGTTCCGCATGATTCGCGGAGAAATACAAGCCGAGGCCCTCGCGCAGGAACACGCCGTGGTCCGGTCATGGATTCAACAACAGATTGGCCACGAGAAGTCGCCTCTGAAGGGACGTCACTGGGAAAAATTCCTCAGTGCCTGGACAGACTAGTGGGGCGCAGAACCATAGGGGCGCCGCGTCCCGGCCGGCTGATTGCGGGGCTTGAGATTGAGTCGGTAGACCTTGAGGCTCAGGGCATCGCCCACCACGAAGGGAAGGTGGTCTTCGTGGCCGGGGCCCTGGCGGGCGAACGTGTCGACGCCCAGGTGTTGCGCGAACGCCCGAGCTATATCAAGGCCCAGGCAGTGGGCTGGCATCGTCATTCTCCTGATCGAGTGACGCCGCAGTGCCCCCACTATGGCGTCTGTGGCGGCTGCTCGATTCAGCATGCCTCCCCTGAGGCCCAGATGGCTTACAAGCAGCGGGTACTTGAGGATACGCTCTGGCACATTGGTAGGCTGCGTCCCGAGGAAGTCTTACCGCCTCTGCGAGGCCCTTCCTTTGGATACCGATCGCGGGCCCGCCTCTCTGTGCGATGGGTCGATAAAAAAGGTGGCCTTCTCATCGGTTTTCGTGAGCGGGCGAGCAGCTACGTGGCCCAGATGCATACCTGCCCTGTGCTCGTCCCCCAGGCCTCAGAATTGCTTCCGGCTCTTCGCGATTGCCTCGCCCAGCTCTCGATCGCCCGCGAGATTCCCCAGGTAGAACTCGCCGCGGGCGAAGAGCAGCTGGTCTGGGTATTACGGGTGATGGCCGAACCGTCAGAGGAAGATCTCGAGAGGCTCAGAGCCTTTGCCTCACGCCACGCGGTCAGCATCTGGCTGCAGCCCGGCGGACCTCAGACCGCGCACAGACTCGCGGGGGCGAGCGATTCTGCACCACTCACCTATCGACTCGCTGCTGCGAATCTCACGATGCCGTTCTCCCCAGTGGACTTCACCCAGGTGAACTTTCCGATCAATCGCGCGCTGGTGGATCGGGCTGTACGACTCTTGGATCCTCAGCCGGGTGAGCGGGTCGCCGATTTTTTTTGTGGCCTGGGAAACTTCAGTCTTCCCCTGGCTCAGAGGGCGAAGACGGTCTATGGGGTCGAGGGAAGTGCGGCATTGGTTGCCCAGGCTCAGGCCAATGCCGAGGCGCTTGGCTTTGCCGAAAAGGTGCACTTTCGTCAGGCCAACCTCTTTGAGCCGATGGCAGCCTGGCTGGCAGAGCAGGACCCTTTTGACCGCATTCTCATTGACCCTCCCCGCGAAGGCGCTCAGGCCCTCTGTGAGGCACTGGCTCAGCGCAGTGCCATAGAGGACGCAGATGCGGAAGTGTCCCCTGAGGCGAGGCGGCAGGCCGTGACTAAGCGCCTGGTGATGGTCTCTTGTAACCCGGCCACCCTGGCACGTGATGCCGCCATTCTCGTACACCAAGGGCGGTGGCGGCTGCGGCAGGCCGGGGTGGTGAACATGTTTCCGCAGACGGCTCACGTGGAGTCGATCGCGGTCTTTGAACCTCTGGCCCACAGCGCCTGAACCAAAAAAACAGGCCGCCTTGCGGGCGGCCTGCTGGCTGCAACAGTACGGGGCGGTGTAATGACCCGTTGTTGCGATTGTTACTCTTTGCTGCTTCCGAAGAACGACATCAGTAAGACGAGCAGGTTGCTGAAGATGTTGTAGACACTCAGGTACACCGACAGAGTGGCGCTGATGTAGTTGGTTTCACCGCCATTCACAATGCGCTGCAGGTCGTAGAGCAGAAAGAGTGAGAAGACCACCACCGCAAGCAGCGAGAGCGTGAGCATGAGCGCCGGCATCTGTAGCCATATGTTGGCGATCGATGCCACGATCATGAGCAGAACACCAATAAACAAGAACTTGGCCATGCCGCTGAGGTCTTTTTTGATGACGGTGGACAGCGAGGCCATGCCGAAAAAGACGAGCCCAGTGCCACCGGCCGCTACGGCGATGAGCTGCGCACCATTACCGAGCCCAAGCGCTGCCCCGACGATGCGGGAGAGCATGAGCCCCATAAAGAAGGTGAAGCCAAGCAGCAGGTAGACGCCGACAACGCTGTGCTTAAACCGCTCAATGGCGAAGAAAAAGCCGAAGGCGATCGCTAGAAAGAGCAGGGTGCCAATGAGCGGACTGCCCGCGAAGAAGGAAAACCCCATGGCCATACCCATGTAGGCGCCAAGAACGGTCGGCACCATGGTGGCCGCGAGCATCAGATAGGTGTTGCGCAAAACCCTATTCTGAATGCCAGAGGGCGCGCGCTCAGAACTAGAAACAGGGTTGAATTGTGGAACCATGGCGGTCAATCTCCTTTTGAGGTAAGCCAAACAGATATAATCTAGGGTTTACGCAGGAAGTCAATATAAAGAGCGTTAACTGCCTTTTCCGTTAGGGATTTCCTGTCGTGCCGACTGCCGCTTTCCCTAAAGACAACCTGGGATTGCGTCAGGTTGACATGACAGACCTTAGAGTGGGGCGGTAGTAAAAAAATTCAATTCCTCTATCAAAAAAAGGACCGAAGTTATGTCAGCTGAGCGCACACTTTCGATTATCAAGCCCGACGCCGTCGCAAAGAATGTGATTGGCCAGATTTACACCCGTTTTGAAAATGCGGGGCTGAAGGTGGTTGCCGCCCGCATGATGTATCTGTCCCGGCGCGAGGCAGAGGGCTTTTATGCCGTGCACGCCCAACGCCCCTTCTTCAAAGACCTCGTCGACTTTATGGTTTCTGGGCCGGTGATGGTTCAGGTTCTCGAGGGGGAGAGCGCCATCGCCAAGAACCGCCAACTGATGGGGGCCACCGATCCCAAGAAGGCCGACCCAGGCACCATTCGGGCCGACTTTGCAGACAGCATCGACGCCAACGCAGTGCATGGCTCCGACGGTCCCGACACCGCCGCCCAAGAGATTGCGTACTTCTTCCCCTCTCTGGCGGTCTTCGGGCGCTAAGCCAGCGCGGGTGGCGTGACGCCTTCTCACGGTATGCGCCCCGCATCCTCTCCTACGGCAGGCCCGGCTGATGGCCTGCTGGTCAACGTTCTCGGGCTGTCCCCCCAGCAGATGGAAGACTGGGTGGTCGGTCTCGGGGAGAAGCCTTTTCGCGGTCGGCAACTTCTGAAGTGGTTGCATCAGCAGAGGGCGACACGGTTTTCCGACATGTCGAACCTTGCAAAGACATTTCGGGCCAGACTCGATCAGGAGGCCTGTATTGGCATCCCGACGATTCTTAAAGACCACAGGTCCTCCGATGGCACCCGCAAATGGCTGATCGATGCCGGCCAGGGCAATGCGGTCGAGACGGTCTTCATCCCCGAAGACGACCGCGGTACCCTCTGCGTCTCCTCCCAGGCGGGGTGTACCGTGGCCTGCCCGTTCTGCTCTACCGGGCGACAAGGCTTTGCCCGCAACCTGTCCACCGCGGAAATTGTCGGCCAACTCCATCTCGCCAATCGCCTTCTTGAAAACGCCCGCGGCGCGCCCGATCAGAATCGCTCCGCCACGCCGGCTCCGGTATCGAATGTGGTACTCATGGGAATGGGAGAGCCTCTGCTGAATTACGATGCCGTGGTACCTGCTTTAAAACTTATGCTGCACGACGATGCCTATGGGCTATCGCGGCGTCGGGTCACCGTATCGACCTCGGGGGTGGTGCCGATGATCGATCGGCTCTCGCAAGACTGCCCCGTGGCTTTGGCGGTCTCACTACACGCCCCCACCGATGCGCTGCGAGACACGCTGGTGCCGCTCAATCGTAAGTACCCCTTGCGGGAACTCATGGCCGCGTGTCGGCGTTATCTGCAATCGGCGCCACGCGATTTCATTACCTTTGAGTATGTGATGCTGCGCGGCGTGAATGACTCTTACGCCCATGCGCAGCAGCTGATCGACCTTGTGAAGCAGTCGGGAGTGGACTGTAAGTTCAACCTCATTCCGTTTAACCCGTTTCCAAATTCTGGCTATCAGCGGTCTGAATACCGCGTGACCTGCGGATTCGCCGATCGGCTGACACAGGCGGGATTCATCACCACGATTCGCAAGACGCGCGGTGAAGACATCGATGCCGCCTGTGGTCAATTGGCCGGGGATATCCAAGACCGAACCCAGATTACCCAGCGTATTGCCATTCAGAAAAGAGCAGAGACCGGGGGGGCATCTGTATGACCACACAAGCGCCACAGGCGGCCCAGTTTGTCCAGCAGCCCTTTGCCTGCGGGCCCTCTGCCCGCAAGAAGACGCACGCCGTAGAGATTCGTTGGAACGATACCCGTCTGCAGGTGGGCGGGGGTGCACCGGTGGTGGTGCAGTCGATGACCAACACCGATACGGCCGATGCCATCGGTACCGCCATTCAGGTGCGTGATCTTGCCTTCGCAGGTTCTGAGGTGGTGCGGATCACCGTTAACACCATCGAAGCGGCGCGTGAGGTGCCTGCCATTCGCGAGCAGCTCGATAAGATGAACTGCCCCGTACCTCTGGTGGGGGATTTTCACTTCAACGGCCACAAGCTCTTGGCGGAGGTTCCTGAGTGTGCCGTGGCGCTCTCGAAGTACCGCATTAATCCGGGTAACGTCGGCAGGGGTGCCAAGCGTGACACCCAGTTCGGGGCCATGGTGGAGGCGGCCCTGAAGTACGACCGTCCCGTGCGCATTGGTGTGAACTGGGGCAGTCTCGACCAAGAGCTATTGGCGCGGCTGATGGACGAGAATGCGTCCCGCAAAGCCCCCTGGGATGCGGGCGCGGTGATGCGCGAGGCCCTGGTGACTTCCGCCATACAGAGTGCTGAGCAGGCGGTTGCCTGGGGCATGGGCAGAAATAAAATTTGTCTCTCGGCGAAGGTGTCGGCGGTGCAAGACCTCATTAGTGTCTATCGCGAGCTCTCGCGACGGTGCGAATTTCCTCTGCATCTCGGGCTCACCGAGGCGGGGATGGGTAGTAAGGGTATTGTCTCCTCGACCGCGGCGATGGGCGTCTTGCTGCAGGAAGGCATCGGCGACACGATTCGTGTCTCGTTGACACCCGAGCCCGGTGGAGACCGCAGGCGCGAGGTCGTGGTGGCCCAGGAAATGCTGCAGGTCTTAGGGCTTCGGGCATTTACACCCCTGGTCATTGCCTGCCCGGGTTGCGGACGCACCACGTCTACCTTCTTTCAAGAATTGGCCAATAAGGTGCAGGCGTATCTGCGCGACCAGATGCCCGTATGGAAGACCCGCTATCCCGGGGTGGAGTCCATGAATGTCGCGGTCATGGGTTGTGTGGTCAACGGGCCGGGCGAGAGCAAGCACGCCAATATCGGTATTAGCCTGCCAGGCACCGGCGAGAGCCCTGTGGCGCCCGTTTATATCGACGGCGAGCGAGGCCCCACACTGAAGGGTGAGCATATTGCCGAGGAGTTCCAGGCGCTGGTGGCTCGGTACGTGGAAGACCATTACGGCGCTGCCGCTGCCAAGAAAGATCTCTCCCATGCCTGAGCGTATTACCGCGCTGACGGCGGTGAAGGGCATGAATGATTTACTGCCCGATGACATGGCGATTTGGGAGCGGGTAGAGGGCGTCGTGGCGGATGTCTTTCGTCATTACGGCTATCGCCCGATGCGCACGCCCATATTGGAGCAGACCGCGGTCTTTGTCCGCGCGATTGGTGAAGTGACAGACATTGTCGAGAAGGAGATGTACACCTTCACCGATGCCTTAAATGGCGAACAACTCACGCTACGCCCAGAAAATACCGCCGCAGTGGTGCGCGCTGCGATTGAACATAATCTCTTGTACGAAGGCCCTAAACGGCTCTGGTATTTCGGGCCCATGTTTCGTCATGAGCGGCCGCAGAAGGGGCGCTATCGCCAGTTTCATCAGTTTGGTATCGAGGCCCTGGGTCACGGCAGTCCCGAGGTTGATGCGGAGCAGCTGCTCATGGTCTGGCGTCTCTGGCAGGCCCTCGGTCTGAAGCCCGAGCACCGGCCGGTATTGGAGATCAATTCCTTGGGGTCCGCCGCAGAGCGGGCGGCCCATCGCGCGGCGCTGGTTGCGTATTTCTCTGCCCATGCTGCAGCCCTCGATGCCGATAGCCAGCGCAGGCTCCTGACCAACCCGCTGCGCATTCTCGACAGTAAGAACCCCGCGATGCAAGACCTGATCGCTCAGGCTCCGCAGTTGCCCACCTTTCTGGGTGACGATTCGCGTCGCTTCCAAGACCAGGTGTTGGAGATCCTGAGCCAGGCGGGCCTGCCGTTTCGCATGAACCCCCGGCTGGTGCGTGGGCTCGACTACTACAACCTCACCGTCTTTGAATGGGTCACCGATTTGTTGGGCGCGCAGGGCACCGTCTGTGGTGGCGGGCGTTACGACGGCCTGATCGAAATGATGGGCGGCAAGCCCGCTCCGGCCTGCGGCTTTGCGATTGGTGCCGAGCGCCTCATTGCCCTGCTTCAGGCCTGCGCACCCGTTGAACCCCTGCATCTGCTCGATCTCTATCTGATGCACTGGGGCGATGGTTCGGCCCTTCAGGCGGTGGGCCTCGCCGAATCTTTGAGGGCCCAAGGCCTGTCGGTGCAGATGCACTCAGGCGGCGGCAGTGTAAAGTCGCAGATGAAGAAGGCCGATGCCAGCGGCGCTCAGATCGCTGCCCTCCTCGGCGAAGACGAGCGTGCTGCCGGTCAGGTCACTCTCAAACCACTGCGTGGTCAGGGTGAGCAGAAGACCCTGGCCTGGTCAGAGGCCGCAGCCGCAGTGCATTCCATGCTCCACCCCGTGATGAAACAAGAGGCAGACCTGAGCCATGCGTGAAGACTTAGAACAAGAAGAACAACTGGCGGCAGTCAAGGCCTTCTGGAAGGCAAACCGGCTCTGGATTCTTACCCTTGGCTGGATCGTATTGCTTGCTACGGCGGGCTACCAGGGTTGGACTGCCTGGCAGGCGCACCAGGGCCAGAAGGCATCTGCCCTCTTGGCCGCTGTGGAAAAGGCGGTGCAGGAACAAGATCTGGAGAAGGCCTTGGCGGTGGGCAAGACGCTCCTGGATAACCATGGTGGGTCAGACCAGCATGTGCTTGCGGCCTTTCGGATTGCCAAGTCCTACGCCGCTGGCAGTCAGTTTGAAGAGGCCGCCCAGTGGCTGCGGCCCACGGTGGATGCCAAAGATCCCGCACTTGCCTGGGTGGGAAGACTGCGCCT
>JBDLQX010000036.1:0-31627 GCA_039800345.1 Pseudomonadota bacterium
CCTCACCCCAAATAGCCGCTTTGGAGAGCGCCCACTCCACGCGTTCATCCATCTGTGCCTTATTCAGGTTCTCGTAGAGTCGCACCCCAAAGGCAATGTTGTCGTAGATCGACATGGGGAAGGGGGTGGGCTTCTGAAAGACCATCCCAATGCGGGCGCGCAACAAGTTCAGGTCTTGCTTGGGGTCCAGAATATTCTTGCCATAGAAATTGATCTCACCTTCGGCGCGCTGCCCCGGGTAGAGGCTATACATACGATTAAGCGTGCGCAAAAGGGTAGACTTTCCGCATCCTGAAGGACCAATGAAGGCAGTGACCTTCTTCTCGGCAATATCGAGATCAACGTCTTTGAGGCCCTGAAACTTTCCGTAGAAAAAGTTGAGCTTTTTGGTCTGAATGGCAATCGGCAGGCCAGCGGCAGCGGAGTCGGTGGTCGTCATGGTTTTTTTCCTGTATTAAGCCGTTAGAAGAGCGGAACGATCCGGGCGCAGTTAGACCTTCAACTTTTCGCGGAACATGACCCGGGCGATGATGTTGAGAACCAGCACAGTCAATGTGATCAGCAGCGCTCCACCCCAGGCCAGACGGATCCAATTGTCATAGGGGCTCATGGCAAACTGGAAGATAACCACTGGCAGGTTGGCCATTGGCGCATTCATGTTGGTAGAGAAAAATTGGTTGTTCAGCGCCGTAAACAGCAATGGTGCGGTCTCACCGCTGATGCGGGCAAGCGCCAGAAGCAGGCCCGTAACGACTCCCGCCTTGGCTGCTCGCAGGGTAACGAACGTAGCGACCTTCCACTGCGGAGCACCCAAGGAGTAGGCCGCCTCACGAAGGCTTCCGGGTACCAGACGCAGCATATTCTCGGTGGTTCTTACCACCACAGGGATCGCAATCAGCGCCAAAGCAAGTGAGCCGGCCCAGCCTGAGAAATGCTTTACCTGCGCCACCAAAATAGCGTAGACGAACAAGCCCAAGACGATGGAGGGCGCTGACAACATGATGTCGGTCACAAAACGCGTCACAGCAGCGGTCTTACTGCTGTCTCCGTATTCGGCGAGATAGACACCCGCAAAAACACCAATGGGTGTGCTTACAAAGGCGGTTACCAGAATCATCATCGCACTACCCACAATCGCATTGGCCAGGCCCCCGCCCTCAGACCCTGGCGCAGGGGTGGACTGCGTGAACATGGCCCAGTCGAGCGCCTCAAACCCATTCTTAAAAAGAATAAAAAGGATCCAGAGCAGTACAAATAGGCCTAAGGCCATGGCCGTCATCGAAAGCGTCAGACCAACCTGGTTGACACGCTTACGACGGTTATAGATTGACTGATTCATGTGATGGTGCCCTGTAGATTCTTTTAGGTCTTGGAGCCCTTGGCCCGTTCGGTACGAATGATGAGGATCTTGGCCGCGGCCAAGACAAAGAAGGTGATCACAAAGAGCAGGAAGCCCAAGGCAAACAAGGTGGAGAGGTGGAAGTCATCGGCCTCTGCAAACTCGTTGGCTAAGGTGGAGGCAATCGATGTGCCCGGCGCAAAAAAGGAGGCGATGAGTCGTTGAGAGTTACCGATTACAAACGTGACGGCCATGGTCTCGCCTAAGGCGCGACCGAGGCCCAGCATAATGCCGCCAATCACGCCCGTCTGGGTGTAGGGGAGCACCACATACCGCACGACCTCCCAGGTGGTACAGCCCACACCATAGGCAGACTCGCGAAGAATAGGCGGAACGATCTCAAATACGTCGCGCATCACCGCGGCAATAAAAGGAAGGACCATGAAGGCAAGGATGAGCCCCGCAGCCAGAAGGCCAATGCCATTCATGGCGCCGCCAAATAACGGCCCGATCAGCGGCATCTGGCCCAGCGTGGACTGCAGTGCAGGCTGGCCGTACTCGGCAAACAGCGGGGCGAAGATAAAGAGGCCAAACATGCCGTAAATAATTGACGGCACTGCGGCAAGTAACTCAATGGCGGTGCCCAAGGGCCGACGCAGCCAGACCGGGCAGGTCTCCGTAAGGAAAAGGGCAATACCGAAAGCCAGGGGCACAGCAATGGCCAAGGCAATTGCCGAACTCACAATCGTGCCGAAGATCGCAATGGCGGCACCGAATTCTTGATTGATGATGTCCCATTCCACGGTCCAGAGAAAGGGCAGGCCGAACTTGGCAAACGCTGGCCAGGCGTTGATGAGCAACGAAACAATAATTGCCGCTAGAGCAAGCAGCACCAGCAGGGAAAACGACATCGTGATCTTATGAAAGAAGAAGTCCTGCCACCGCTGCCGTTTGACAACGGCAAGCATCTGGGGATCAAGCATGCCACTGGTGGAGGATTCGGTCGACATGAGAGGCACCCTTAAAGGCTTTACAAGAAAACCTCGGGCACCGAAATGCCCGAGGTTTAGACAAAGAAATCTATTACAACACCAACAGTATTACTTGTTGTTGATCTGCGACCAAACCTTAGAGGCGATCTGACTGGTCAGCGCATCGGGAAGCGGCACATAGTCAAGCTCAAGGGCCTGCTTCTTACCATTCTTAAAGGCCCAGTCGAAGAACTTGATCACTTCTGCAGAGGCTGCCTTGTCCGAAGGGTTCTTATACATCAGGGCAAAGGAACCACCCGTGATCGGCCAAGATGATGCACCCTTCTGATTCACCAAGGAGATGCCCATACCGGGAACGCTAAACCAGTCTGCACCGGCTGCAGCGGCGGCAAACGTGGCGTCGTCCGGATTCACATACTGGCCATCGCGATTCTGAAGTGCCAAGTGAGGAATCTTGTTTTTCTTGGCGTAGGCATACTCCACATAACCAATCGCGCCCTTCACCCGAGAAACGTTGGCGGCTACGCCCTCATTACCTTTGCCGCCCACCGAAGAGGCGGCGGGCCACTTCACTGCAGCACCCTTGCCAACCTTCTCCTTCCAGAGCTTGCTGACCTCATTCAGATAGTCAGTGAAGATAAAAGTGGTGCCTGAACCGTCTGCACGGTGGGCCACAGTAATCGTCTGGTCAGGAAGTTTTTTACCCGGGTTCAGCGCAGCGATCTTGGGGTCATTCCAATTCACGATCCAGCCCATGAATATCTCAGCCAAGACCTCACCGGTCACACGCAACTCACCGGGCTTAAACCCCTCGAGGTTAACCACAGGAACGACACCACCTAGAATAACGGGGAACTGCACCATACCGTCTTTATCCAGATCGGCGCCGCCCACGGGCGCATCGGACGCTCCGAATGTCACGGTTTTGGCGCGAATCTGGCGAATGCCGCCGGACGAGCCGATGGACTGATAGTTTAAGCCAGTGCCAGTAGCCTTTTTATAGTCTTCGGCCCATTTAGCGAAGATGGGGTAAGGGAAGGTAGCGCCGGCACCCGTAATATCGGCTGCTGTAGCGACGTTCAGACCGAAGGCCAAAGCGGCGCCACCGATCAGGGATTTGATAAACATTCTTCTCATGACAATACGCCTCATCGAGAGTGGTTGGAGGAAAACTGCCTTATATGAAACCCAAGTGCCTTACTGAATTACTTGATAAGCGTTTCAAGGGGGACTCTACTTAGAAAACATTACGGTTTGATGACAGTTCTTCGCTCGTCTGCGCAGGCATCGCCAGGGTAAAGAGCAGGCAGACAAAGAGCATTACGGAAGACCCAATCAGGCAGGCTTCAAGACCTCCCCAGCCATACAGCAACCCGGACAGCAAAGTACCCAAGAATCGCCCTGCGGCATTTGCGGCGTAATAAAAGCCCACGTCTTCCGCCGCCTTCTCCGAGCCCGCATAGGCCAGCACCAGGTAGGAATGCACCGAAGAGTTGACCGCAAAAAGAAAACCAAAAAGGCCCAGGCCAAGTACCAGCCAAACATCGACGGGCGCCCAGGCCTTCCAGACCACAAGCGCCAGAGCCAGCGGCACAAGGGTAAGCAGCCCCGCCCAGAGTCGAGCCGCAGGCACCTCACGTGACAGGCCGTCTGTACTGCGCCCCACGAGACTCGGAGCGATGGCCTGCACCAGTCCATAGCCAATCGTCCAGACCGCCATGAAGCCACCCACCATAGTGAATGTCCAGCCCTGGGCATAGAGAAAGACGGGAACTCCGACCACAAACCAGACATCCCTCGCACTGAAGAGCGCCATACGCCCCGCTGCCAAAAGGTTGAGCGACTTTGACTTGGAGAGAAACTCTTTGGCGGACTTCGAGGGCTTGGACTTCCCCAGGTGAAAGGGCAGAAGAACAACGACCGCAACCAGCACGATCGCCAAGGCTGCAGCCATGAGCCACAGAGCCCATTGAAAGCCCACCGCCTCGAGCAGCAGGCCGCCTAAGAAGAAGCCCACACCCTTCATGGCGTTCTTGCTTCCCGTAAACCAGGCGACCCATTTGAAGAGCCGTGAAGACCCCGCCCCTGCGGTGAGCTTAATGGCGGACTTACTTGCCGTCTTGGTAAGGTCCTTGGCGACCCCACAGACGCCTTGGGCCATGACGACCCAGGCGACTGATAGGGTGGCAGACCAGTCGGGCGAGACCAGCGACAGGAGTAAGAATCCAACAATCTGCGTAGAAAGCCCCACCACCAGCATGCGCGGAATGCCGAACCGGGTGGCTAGCCAGCCGCCGATGAGATTGGCAACGATGCCAGCGGCCTCATAAAGCAAAAAAAGAAAGGCAAGCGTGAAAGGCGAATAACCGAGCTTGAAGAAGTGCAGTAAGACCAACATGCGCAGCGCGCCGTCGGTGAGCGTAAAGCCCCAGTAGGCAGACGTTACCGCAAGGTAAGACCTGAGCCCTTTGTTTGTCTCTTCAGAAGGCGAGGATGACCGATCAGACACTGGCTAGAGGCTGGCTGTGGCAACATGGCAGGCAAGATCTACCATTCGGCAGGCATAACCCATTTCGTTGTCATACCAGGCATAGACCTTTAAGAGCGTACCGTCGGTCACCATGGTGGAAGGCGCATCCACAATGCTGCTGCGGGTATCGCGGGCATAGTCGGCACTGACCAGAGGTAAGACTTCGTAGCCCAGAATACCTGCAAGCGCACCGCGGGCCGCCTGTGCAAAAAGGGCGTTCACCTCATCCACGCTTGTGGACTTCTGCAGTTCGAAAACGCAGTCGGTGAGCGAGGCATTGAGGTTGGGGGCACGTACGGCATGGCCATTGAGCTTGCCCTTGAGTTCGGGATAGATCAGCGCAATTGCGGTGGCACTGCCAGTCGTCGTGGGCGCAAGGCTGAGCATGGCGCTGCGCGCACGGCGCAGGTCTTTGTGCGGGGCGTCAACCACCAGATTGGTGTTGGTCGGGTTATGAATGGTCGTAATCTGCCCGTGGCGAATGCCAAGATTCTCGTGCACTACCTTCACTACCGGGGCCAGACAGTTGGTGGTGCAGGAGGCGGCCGTCACAATGCGGTGGCGGGTAGGGTCGTAGAGCGATTCGTTCACGCCCACCACCACATTTAAGACCTCATCAAACTTCACGGGTGCCGAGACCACTACGCGCTTGGCGCCACGATCGAAATGGCCCTGTAGGACCTCTGGCGAGAGAAATTTCCCTGTGCATTCAAGCACCAGCTCTACGCCAAGGTCTCCCCAGGGAATGTCGCCTGGCTGCCCCACACTTGAGAAAGTGACCTTCTTGCCGTTGATGTGGATAGTCTGAGTCTCTTCATCGGCCTGAATGCCTGCCTTCCAGCGTCCCTGAACGCTATCAAAGGCCAAGAGGTGGGCGGTGGCCGCCAGACCGCCCTTCAACTCATTGATGTGCGCAATCTCAAGCCGATTGCCCCCACGGGGGTCATCGTCTGGCCGGTCTGCGGCCCCCATAGCCGCCCGCATCGCCAGTCGGCCAATACGGCCCATACCATTAATGCCTACTCTCATAACGAAACCTTAGGTTTTATTCAAGCGTATGAGCATGCCCGGGAAATATGACAAATATGTTACGAATGCGACGACAGATATAATTTCTAAACAACATGCAAATCGCCCAAGAATCCGCCCGAAGGCGCACCTTCGCCATCATTTCCCACCCCGACGCGGGCAAGACCACCCTCACCGAGAAGCTGCTGCTCTACGCAGGGGCCATTCATATTGCGGGTACTGTGAAGGCGCGTAAGTCGTCACGCCACGCCACCTCGGACTGGATGGAGATCGAGAAGCAGCGGGGCATTTCTGTGGCAAGTTCGGTCATGCAAATGGAATACCGCGACTGCGTGATCAACCTGCTCGACACCCCAGGACACCAAGACTTCTCCGAAGACACCTATCGGGTGCTCACGGCCGTAGACGCGGCTCTCATGGTGATCGATGCGGCCAACGGGGTGGAATCGCAGACCCTGCGCCTGTTAGAAGTCTGCCGGGCCCGCAACACCCCTATTCTTACCTTCATTAACAAGATGGACCGTGAGGTACAGCCGCCGCTTGACCTGCTCGATGAGATCGAACGGACCCTGGGAATGTCGGTGGTGCCCTTTACCTGGCCCGTGGGCATGGGCAAAGACTTTCATGGCGTCTTTGATCTGCAGGAAAATCGTATCCGGGTCTTTACCCCCGGGGAAGACCGTCGCGCGGAAGACCTCGAGATGATCGAAGGGCTGGACCACCCGGATAACCCGGTGCGTTTTGGTACTGCCTTTGACCAGGCCCGCCAGGAAATCGAACTGGTGCAGACGGCCACCCCTGCCTTTGACCGTGCGGCCTTTCTGGAGGGGCGCCAGACGCCGCTTTTCTTCGGCTCTGCCATTAATAACTTTGGTGTGCGGGAAGTACTCGATGCGTTAGTAGAACTTGCGCCGGCGCCTGGACCTCGGGAGAGCCTACAGCGTCCGGTGGAGCCCAAGGAAGGAAAATTTGCGGGCGTAGTCTTTAAGGTGCAGGCCAACATGGACCCCGCCCATCGGGATCGTATTGCGTTTTTACGTGTCTATGCCGGACGGTTCGAGCGGGGGATGAGCCTTCGGGTGGTGCGCACCGGCAGAGATATTCGTACAAGCAATGCGGTGTCTTTCTTGTCACAGCGTCGCGACCTTCTAGAAGACGCCTATCCCGGCGACATCATTGGCATTCCCAACCATGGCACCCTGCAGTTGGGCGATACGCTCACCGAAGGCGAAACGCTGCAGTTCACCGGGCTCCCCTTTTTCGCCCCGGAACTCTTTCAGGCCGTGGAGGTGGCGGACCCCTTGAAGATTAAAAAACTCCGTACAGGTCTGGTGCAGCTTGGCGAGGAAGGGGCGATTCAGGTATTCCGCCCGATGGATGGCGGCACCATGCTGCTGGGCGCAGTAGGCCAGCTACAGTTTGAGGTGGTGCTTCATCGTCTGAAGCATGAGTACGGGGTAGATGCCCGGCTTGTACCAACCAAGTTTCGTATGGCCCGCTGGGTGACGAGCAGTAAAGAGTCCTCTCTGAAAGACTTCATCAAGCAAAACTCGTATCGTGTGGCTGAAGACGCTGTGAACGCGCCGGCTTTTCTCGCCAGCCACGGGTCGGAGCTCAACATTGCTATCGAACGCTGGCCAGACATTGAATTTCATGCTCTGCGCGAGCACTCGGGGCTCATCTTCCAGGCGGGGCTTGCCGCCTAAGCCAATCGGCTAAAGATAGGTCTGTCTCGCCCAAGGCGCGTGCCTTAAGCCAAGGAAGCCCCGAAGACAGATCGGGACGCCCCCGTTGAATCGTGGCTGGCCCATCGGGTAGAGCGCCCTGCCCATCGGGACTCCCAAGGCCGAAGTGAAACACATAGAAAGGCTCTTGCCCCATACGCAGGTCGGTCACAAAGACCTCTGGTATGACTGCCTTATAGTCTTTACCCATACGGAAAAAGCCATGACTAAAAGCCGCCACCCGGGCAACGCCCGGATGCTGCGCATACTGTGCAATGAGGTCTGCCCCTCTGTCGTGACGCTCCCACTTCACCGTTTTGGTGGCATCAAAGAAACCGTACCAGCCCTCGTAATAGTCAGTGTCGTTCACCCATACGAGGCGCCAGAGAAAAGTATTGAGCGGGGCGGGGGTGACCAAGAGTTTCCCTGTACCTGGCGCTTCTGGCAGGCTCTGCAACGCCATCTGCTTGACGATCTGCTGACCTGCAACCGTCCATAACAAGTACGCGGTACTTACCGCAAGGCCGATATGGCTCCAGATCACTGGCTGTCGGCCGAGTCGTGCGACCGCGAGGACGAGCCCAACAAGTAGAGGCAGGGTATAAAGCGGGTCGATAATGAAAATACTGCCCAGTCCAAAGGGATGGTCTGAGAACGGCTGCAGCAACTGCGTGCCATAGACCGTAAAGTAATCAAGCGTTGCATGCGTGACCAGTACCAACCAGGCCGCCAGGAGCCAATCGCGCAGTCCCAACACCAGATGCGTCCGAGAAAACGCCACCGCCTTATACAGACGGTGACTCAACCAGCCTAGAGGTGCCGCGGCAAGGGTGAGGTAGAAATACCCATGCGACTCCGCCCGATGACGCGTCATGTCGAGAATGGCATCCTCGAAATGTATCAACGCATCAAGATCTGGCAGGGTGGCCACCGCGCCCCCCCAGAGGGCAGCCTTCCAGACAGCGGTACTGCGACCCAAGAGGGACACCGAAACCGCGGCGCCCAAGGCAAACTGAGAAAGAGAGTCCACGTCTATGCGGTCTAAAAATAAGGGGTCGGCCTTTTTAGGGGGCTATGACAAGGCTTAATCATAGAGCCAACCGTTACACAAGTTTCCCCTTCGTGTACGCTCCCCAGTATTCATGCATTCCTTCGTAGGCCATGACAACAACCGCAGACATCATCGAGACAATCGATATCGCGATTATCGGTTCGGGTATTGCGGGCCTTGCCTGCGCGCATCGATTGGCTCAAGCAGGTCATTCGCCTATGGTCCTTGACAAAGGCCGAGGCCTTGGGGGCAGGGTTGCCACGCGACGTGCCGAGGGCTTTCAGTTCGACCATGGCGCGCAGTATGTCACTGCGAAGACCCCTCTCTTCTCTGAGGTCATTCAGAACATGCGAGACACTGGCGCCGCGGCAGACTGGGCAATCGACAGCCATCGCCCTCGCACGGTAGGTACCCCAGGCATGTCTTCGCTTGCCAAAGCGTTGGCTGCCAGTCTTGATATCCGGCAGGGAGTACAGGTGACCAATCTCACTGCAACACCCACCGGATGGCGCCTGCAAATGCGCGATGCGCGCCCCATAGTTGCATCAAGGGTTGTGATCACTGCACCCGCCCCGCAGATCCCGGCGTTATTAGAAGACGGTCATCCGTTTCTGCCAGTGCTGGCGCAGGTGGTATTTGCGCCCTGCCTCACGCTGATGGCCGCAATCAAGGAACACGATGCACCTTTCATCGCGCGCGAAGACGCGACCGACGAGATGTCGTGGATAGCCCAAGACAGTAGTAAGCCCGGCCGAACCTCTTCTTTGGGCGCATGCTGGGTGGCCCAGGCAGGCCCCAGTTTCAGCCAAGCCCATTTGGAAGAGGAACCCAGCGCCATGACCACGCGCATGCTGCCAATGCTCTGCCAGCGAATCGGCGCCTCTCTCGATCAGGTTGTCTACGCCACCACGCACCGATGGCGCTATGCCCGGGTCTCAGTACCTCTAGGCGAGCCATTTCTCCGGTCAGACGATGAACGGCTTTATTGCGGCGGGGACTGGTGTCTGGGCCCCCGCGTGGAAGCGGCCTGGCAGAGCGGTATGGCCATGGCAGAGGATATCCTTCTTCGTACACCAACCGACCGGTAACCCACCGTATTGCTTATGACCAGACACTGGCGACGATTTCTTTTCATCTCAGCGGGGATTTTCGGCGCGACTGGCGTCATGGCAGGGGCCTTCGCATCCCACGGACTCGCTGCCCTTGTCGAGCCGCGACTCGTCGCAATCTTCGAGACGGGTGCGCGTTACCAATTAGTCCACGCGGTGGCGATCCTAGCGCTCGCGGCGATAGGCCAGCATCCGGGGGCGGGGCGATGGGCAGTCTGGTCTGCCCTGAGCTTTACTTTTGGAATACTCGTTTTTAGCGGCAGCCTCTACCTCCGTGTACTTGCAGACCTACCGGCCCTTGGCGCGATCACCCCCGTCGGAGGGCTCGGGTTCATTCTGGGCTGGGTGTGTGTGATGGTTGCAGGCTGGCGCTCCATCGATGGCGAACGATGATCAAGCGCCTAGTGGGTGTCCTCGCCCTTATTTTTCTCTTCAACGGCTGTGTGGTTCGCACCCAAGACTTTCATTGCGCACGAGAAGACGACGCAAAAGTAAACTTTGAACTACGAATGTCGCCGACCTCGCTAGAGATCAAAGGGGTCGGCTACAGCTTTGACGCGGAACAGGGGGCTGAACGCCTTTACAGAAATCAAAGTACCGAGCAGACCGTCGTATTCAATCCTGCCAGCGGTAGGCTAGTGTTAAGTGAGAGCCCTACGATGGGCTGGACATGTGAGCGCTACGAATCCTATTGAGTGGTCGTTTGGACCCCTCTTACAGGCCTTAGTGCTAAGCATCTCGTCACGCTGGCTGGGCAGTGGTGCTACCCGAAGAACAGTCTCTACATTACTGAAAGAGGCGCTGCCCCATTTTTAAAACGGATCCCGTCTGAACCCCCCCAGCCAAGGAAAGCCCAGCGGGCAGCATCAAGATGATGGTTGAGCCATGCTCAAACCAGCCAAGCTCTTGGCCCTTGGTAAATCGATAGTCCACAGGCAAGGAGAGACGCCCTGGTAGGCTGCTCCGAAATGTACGGTCTAGCGCATCAATACGCATGCTCGCGACGAGGATCGCAGCGATGGGGATGATTAAGCAGGGAGTCTCTTGGGGGCCAACGACCGTCTCAAGAATCGCCCGCTCATTTTTGCAAAAGAGGCTTTCAACGCGCTTAAGCGCGATGGGGTTTACGTTCCAGGTATCTCCCGAAATGTAATGCACCTGCGTAAGACGGCCGTCATGGGGCGCGTGAAACCGGTGGTACATGGCCGAGGTGAGACGAATTGTAAGGTACTGGGCATCAGCCCATTGCGATAACAGCCGGTCATGAATAAGGAAGTCATCGAGCCGATAAGAAAAGCCCTTTGCCTGAAACAGCTGCCCCGCTTCTACCTGCCCCATGGCCCCAACAATGCCATCGCAGGGGCTCACGAAGACGTTTGCGTCCGCATGAATGGGACGGGCACCAGGCTTGAGTTCGCGAATAAAGCAGTCGCGCAGGCTTTCAAACCGCTGCTCCTTAGCCTCGCTCAGGTCTAGGTCGGTGAAGAGCCGCCAGACCCAGATGCAGACCCGTGTAAGCAGAGGGCTCTTGATTCGGCTCAGCCAGCCCACCCAGCGGGTTACGGCCAGACGGGGAATACGGTTGGTGAGCAGAAAGTTGATGTCTTCGCTGCTGAAGACGGCTCTTAAAGCGCGCATAAGAATTATGGAATGGGCTATTAACGTTGTGTATCGGGTACCCCGAGAGCGGGGTAAGGAGATCGCCTGGCGTCATCAAAAGGTCATGTTTGTGTAATACAAATGCGAGCATAAGGAGGTTTTGTTACATGATCGATACGACACTGGCAAACCTGGCCTGGGGCTCACTGGCGGCGCTGGCCTCATACAAGATCTACCGACGCCTTGGGCTGTCTCGGGTAAAACATCCGTCCCTTACAGGACATTCCCGCATGGCAAAGGCCTTTACCCGCCTTGTGCCGCGCTATGCCTACGACGAGGAGACCTGGCTTGGAATGGACCATGCCGAGGCATCCATTGTGTCGCAGCGGCGGGCGGGCTTTGAGGCGCTGGTTTCCGACCTTGCACAGCGCAGCCCCAAGACGATTGAGGCAGCCGCGCGGGCTGCACGTTATATCTCCGATGCCCAGTTCATCCGGCATAACCGTATCCCCCTGCAGTTTCGTAATGCAGACCTGCTGCGTCTGAAGACAGGTAATCTCTGGAACGAGAGTCGGGGCAGCCGCCTGATTGATCTGGATGGCCAGGCGTTCGTGGATGTGAGTGGCTCCTATGGCGTCAACCTCTTCGGACTCGACTTCTACAAAGAGACCATTGAAGAGGCAGCGCGTGAGGCCGGTAGTCTTGGCCCCTCACTGGGAGGCTACCACCCAAGTATTCTGCCGGCCACAGAGATGCTGATGCAGATCTCTGGGATGGATGAGGTCTCCTTTCATATGTCAGGAACCGAGGCCGTGATGCAGGCTGTCCGGCTCGCTCGCTACCACACCGGCAAAAAGAAGCTTGTGCGGTTTAGTGGTGCCTACCACGGCTGGTGGGACGATGTGCAGCCAGGGCCCGGTAACCCCATGCCCCCCTCCCGTCACACGCTTACGCTACGGGAATGCTACGCGCCCACACTCGCACATCTTCGTACGCGCAACGATGTGGCCTGTGTGTTGGTGAATCCCATTCAGGCCATGCATCCCAACCGCAACGCACCCACAGATGCCCTGCTCATTGACGGTAATCGCCACGTGGAATTCGACAAAGACGCTTACACCCAATGGCTTGGAGCACTGCGTAGAGTCTGCACCGAGAAGGGCATCGTGCTCATCATGGATGAGGTCTTCCTCGGATTTAGGCTCGCACTGGGAGGCGCCCAAGAGTACTTCCAGGTACAGGCAGATCTTGTGACCTATGGCAAGACCCTCGGGGGCGGCCTACCAATCGGCGTACTCTGCGGTAAGGCGCAGTATATGCAGCGCTTCAAGCCCAACCAGCCTGCGGATGTCTGCTTTGCTCGGGGAACCTTCAATGCCCATCCGCATGTCATCGCAGCGATGCATGCTTTTCTGAAGCGGGTAACGACGCCAGAGTGTCGCCAGAGGTATGCCGAGGTAGATGACCTCTGGAATCAGCGCAAAGAAAGCGCCAATCAACGGTGTAGAGAACTCAATCTACCGATGCGGTTTATCGGCATGCCCACCGTCTGGAGTCTGGTCTTTGAGCACCCTGGCCGATACCACTGGCTGCTTCAGTTTTATCTGCGAAGAGAGGGTATTTACCTCAGCTGGGTAGGTACCGGCCGATTTATCTTTAACTTCGGCTTCTCGGATACAGATTTCAACGAATTTATAAGCCGCTTTACATCGGCAGCACTGAGGTTTCAGGCTGACGGATGGCTGTCAGCCCCTGAGGGGCTCACAGCCAAATCGATCCGACGCGGTGTATTGCGCGAGGTTCTTACCTATCGTTTTATGAGGCCCGCACGTGATCCATGGGATCGATCAGTTCGCCCTTCATCAGATACAGCGGTGCCCGATGGTAGAGCTTGATATCGTGAAAAGGGTCCGTGAGGATTTTTAAGACCCAGGCAAAGGCTTCAAAGAGGTCTTCTTTGATCGTGAGCTGCAGCGCGCGGAAGAGGAGACCTGCAACACCGAGCATCAGCCAGGCAAAGCCCACGATACGCAGAGTCGTGTCCTCATAAGAGGCGGGAACCATCCAGGTTACCGTCTCGGGGTACCAGTAAGCGAGCGCAGGAATCGCCGCCCAGATCGAAAGCAGCACAATTTTTCGATTGAGGTTATAGCCGACTTTGATGGCCTCTTTGAACTCGAATGTGGCGTGGTTCACCGTGTCGTACTCCTTCGACTCGAAGAAGAAATGGCCAATCTGCCGTGTGGTCATGGCGACTAACCAAGCCACCATGGCCGATATCACCGGGTCGATAAAGAGAAAGACATAGGCCACCAGAAAAGAAAGTGCGCTTACCAGATGGAGCGCCTGGTTAATACGGCTCTGGTGGTAGTAGCGGTGGTCGTCCCATCTCTGGGTATGAAGCGTTTTCTGCAGTCTTTTCAGTGTGGTCACGAAAGTCATCCTTTGCTCATTGATACGTCTGACAAGAATCTCCCTGGTGTCCTTACAACAAAAAAGAGAGAAGGCGCAGGTACCACCCTCTCGTCTACGTGTCGCACGGCACAGCTCCGACTGTGTCTGAAGAAGATGAACCTTTGATGTCTTTGGGGTTTCACTTCGATGACGGTCATATTTATGACGTCATAAATCTTTCACGGAACGCTCATCTTTCCGTTATGTTGGAGGCCTAGCCTTGCTGCATGACATTGGAAGATCTTGAGGTTGTGCACCTGCGGGCGACGCGGCAGACGCTACGCATCGCACTTGTAACAGAGACCTATCCCCCGGACATCAACGGGGTCTCGCAGACCCTGCATATGCTGACCCAAGGCCTTCACGGCCGCGGCCACGAGATCCTGATTGTTCGCCCCCGACCGCAGCCCTCAGTCCCTGCACAGGGGGAAGGAGGGATTGAAGAAGTCGTAGTCAAAGGACTACCCATTCCGATGTATAGCGACCTCCGGTTTGGACTTCCTGCGAAGGGCTTTCTCACCCGCCTCTGGTCCGCTCGCCGGCCAGACCTGGTGCACATTGCCACCGAAGGGCCCCTGGGATGGTCTGCCGTCCAGGCAGCAAAAAAGCTCAAAATTCCCATGACTTCGGACTTTCGCACCAACTTTCATGCCTACAGCGCCTTCTACAAGCTCGGCTGGTTAAAAGGCACCATCGTGCGATACCTACGGAAGTTTCATAACGCCACCAACCGCACCATGGTGCCCACCGAGGAACTCCGCGCGGGCCTTGCTGCACAGGGATTTAAGCGCCTTGAGGTGGTTCCACGGGGTATCGACACCGATCACTTCACCCCAACAAAGCGGTCAGACACCCTTCGTGCATCATGGGGCGCTGACCAGAACAGACTGGTGGTGCTCTCGGTGGGACGACTGGCTGCAGAGAAAAATCTCGACCTCGTAATTCGTAGCTACGAACATCTCCGGGCGAGCCGGCAGGAGATCACGCTCGTCTTCGTCGGGGACGGCCCTCTTCGGCAGAAACTCAGCCGCGACTGTCCCGAAGCCGTCTTTGTCGGCGTGCGTCGAGGAGACGACCTTGCGACCCACTATGCGAGCGCCGATATCTTTCTCTTTCCCAGTCTCACAGAGACATTCGGAAATGTCACCCTTGAGGCCATGGCCAGCGGCCTCGGTGTGGTGGCCTTTGACTGTGCGGGAGCCAAGTGGCTCATTGAGAACGGCCGCACGGGCCTCACCGTCGAACCAGGCGACAACCGCGCCTTCACTGATCAGGCAGAGCGTCTGGCCACCGATCGCCCACTGCTGGCCCGCATACGCCAAGAGGCCCGCGAAGCAAGCCTTCAAAGCAGTTGGTCAAGGATTGTGACAAAGGCTGAGGAGATCATGTTCTCCTCAGCCTCTGCGCGACAGACCTAAGCAGCTACGAAATACCGATCACGCCCCCGTCATCGCGAGTAATCACTATGGTGGCAGAGCGCGGACGGCCCGTGTTCGGACCATAGCCCGCATTGCCTGGCCAGCGGCTTTCATACTGCCCCTTGACCATCTGATCCGGCTTGGTGTTTTCTCCCGGATGCTGAATATTCACAAAAATCGCCTTGCCATCCGGTGTTTCAACGAGACCCGTCACTTCGGCGCCCAGTGGTGCCACGAGGAAGCGACGCAGATTCGCCTCGCCGAGCTGGGCTCCAATAAAAGTCTCCTGGTCGGCTGTCTGTCCCTTCAAGTCATTGCGCACAGCAATCTTCTTGCCATCGCCCACGCGGCCTGGAATGGCGGCGAGCAACATACAGTTGCTCTTGTCCGTCATGGACCCATCATCGGTCTGAATCCAGCAGATACCCGTGGCCTTGCTAAACCAGAGCCCATCGGGCGAGGCAAAGCTGTTGTTTCTTGTGAGGCCTGAGAGATTCATTGCCCCACTGGTCTCCTCTGCGCCGAATACATAAATATCCCACTGGAATCTCTGACTCGGGCCAGAGGCAGCCAGCTCTTTGAAGCGGAGAATGTGGCCATGGGGGTTACCTGCACGCTTCTTGCCATCGGGATCTGCATAGGCGCGAGGATTAGCGGCATTCGTGGTTCCAGGCATCCGATTGCGATCACTGTTGTTGGTGAGTGCGAAGTAGATTTCGCCATTGGCGGGGTTTACCGCACCCCACTCGGGCCGATCCATCGGCGTGGCACCCACGGCATCTGCGGCAAGGCGGGCGTAGACGAAGACTTCGGCCTGATTGGCAAAGGGAAACTTTGTGTTCCCGGAAATCTGGGGATTCGCAATATCAAGCGGCAGCCATTGACCCGATCCATCCTCATTAAACTTGGCCGCAAAGAGTTGGCCCTCGTCCAGATACTTGTTGCCCGCGGCAAGACCGCGGCCGTTGTCTTTGGGATCCCAGGCTGCTGTACTCACAAACTTATAAATGTACTCATTGCGCCCGTCGCAGCCCATATAGACCACCAAGGGCTTACCAGCCACAGGCGTGGCAAACACAGCCGCCTCATGGACAAACCGGCCACAGGCAACCCGCTGTACGGGCATCGACTCTGGACGCAGCGGATCAATCTCGGTCAGGTAGCCGTGGGTGTTGGGCTCCTGGCGATAGTCTGCACGCGGGCTGTTTCCCTTTAAGGCCACATCCCAACGCTCAAAACGACTGTCATCGGCTGTACCGGACACGGTATGCCAGCCCTGAGAAAAGGCGTTTTTCCCCGATGGAATGGAGTCCTGTACCCCATAACGCTTTAGTGCCGTCTGTGTCTTGGGGTCGATGGCCTGACCCACCGTACGGCTAAAGTAGGGATAGAAGTTCTCCTCACAGGCCAGGTACGTGCCCCAAGGCGTGCGGCCATGCCCACAGTTATTGATCGTGCCGCGGGCACGGTCGCCCTCAGGAAACTTCTTGGTTACCATCAGCGCACGAATATCGGCGAGGTGCTTCTTGGGTCCCGAGATGGCTACCACCGTCTGCGGCGTGACATGGCGATTAAACTCCGAGCCGCGCACCATCTTCCAGCTACGGCCCTCTCGGCGAATCTCTGCCACCGTGACACCATGGGCATTGATCTCTTTGAGCACTTCAAGCTCAGGCCGGGTACCCAGATCCCACTGGCCCCACTGGTCAAATTTCTTGCCTGAGACACCATTGGATGTCTGGCCGTTGACCATCGTAAAGGCAGCCTCAGCCGAGCTCTCGTGGTTCACCACCAATAGGGCGCGGCCGGTATCACGGGTGGTGTACTTTCCATCCTCGGTAATGAAATAGAGGTCCATGCCATCGTGCTGGTCACCGATACGGTGGGTGAAGTCATCGGTCTCCACGCCGGTGTTGGTATAGGCCGGCACACTGAAATTCAACGCATCACCCGTGGCATGCACGACCTGGTAGGAATAGCCCGGTGGCAGTACCACCGTATCGGCTAGACTCTTCTGTACCGGAGAAAAACCCAGCCGTGCCTTGGTGGTTGCTGAGGAAAGCTCTGCCGCTTCGGCAGCGGTATCCACCGCGAGGAGCCCGGACGCGGTGGCGAGACTGGCAAGCCCGAATGCCCCACGCAAGACATCACGGCGTGCGGGACTCTCGAGACTCTTCTCAAGAACCTCTTGGAAATGCGGTTCCGTACTGCTATTTAAAATACGATCATCTTGGCTGTGCGACATGCGAAGGCTCCTTTGTGCGAAGAGAGGTGTTTCTCCCGCGCATTAAAGCGAATGCATATGAAACGACGATGACAGCCCACGCCATACCCGCAGCGCATCTACGGTCTCCCGTACATCATGCACCCGCACAATGCGGGCTCCCTGCTGCGCGGCAAAGAGCGCCGCAGCGAGGCTTCCCGCTAAACGCTCCTGCGGGGGCGCGTCGCGCCCAAGCAGCGCCGTAATGAGCGACTTACGCGACAGCCCCACTAGCGGCTGACCGCTCGCAGAAAGCTGGGGTAAGGCCTGCAGGAGTGCCTGGTTATGGGCAAGCGTCTTGCCAAACCCGAAGCCGGGATCAAGAAAGATCTGATCCGCACGAAAACCGTACTCTAAGAGGTACTGCTGCTGTTGGCGCAAGAACCCGAAGACCTCGTTGACCACATCGGCATACTGCGGTGCCTGCTGCATCGTCTGGGGCTCGCCCTGCATATGCATGACACAGACTGAGCAGCCTGCATCCCGTATCGTTCCTAAGAGGCCCTGCATACCGGGGTCTCGAAAGCCGGTGACATCGTTCACCATGTCGACGCCCATCTTGATCGCAGCCGCCACCACCTGCGGACGACGCGAGTCGAGGGAAAGCGGCAGCCCGAGGTCTTGCAGGGCCTCGAGCACGGGCAAGACCCGTTGTGCCTCCTCCTCTGGAGCTACCGCCACAGCGCCAGGCCGCGTGCTCTCTCCCCCCACATCGATGATGTCTGCACCCTGTGCCTGCAGCACCTTCGCACGGGCCCGCGCCGCGTCGACGCCGCGTACCAGGCCACCATCGGAGAATGAGTCGGGCGTGAGATTGAGAATTCCCATCACCCAGGGCCGGCCCGTATCGAGCCCATACCGGCCCAGGCGTTGGGTCATGTCAGTGCATCGGCAAGGGCCTGGGCATACTTCTGGGCCTCCGCCTCATCGGGAGACTCCACCATAATGCGCAGCACCGGCTCGGTGCCGGAGGGGCGGATAAGTACACGGCCACTACCTTCAATCGCCCGAGAAACATCCTGATAGACACGCTGAAAGCCTGCATGGGTCTTCCAATCGAGATGATTAACCAGCGGATGATTGATCATGACCTGTGGATAGAGTCGAAGATCGCCCATGTAGTCCACCAACGACTGCTCTGACCAGACCAGCGCCGCCAAGACTTGCAGCGCACTCACGATGCCATCGCCAGTCGTATGCTTATCGAGGCAGAGCAGATGCCCCGATGACTCGCCACCAAGTTCCCATCCGGTCTCTTTCAGCATCTCCAGCACATAACGATCGCCCACTTTTGCTCGCCGAAAATCTAGGCCCATGGCAAGTAGCCGATGCTCCAAGGCGAGATTCGACATCAACGTACCCACAACGCCTTGCACTGCGCCCTTACCCATGTGACGCACACGGTGGCGCGCCAACACATACAAGAGTTCATCGCCATTAAAGAGTCGGCCTGAGGCATCGGCCATCGCCAGGCGGTCTCCGTCACCATCTAGGGCGATACCAAAGTCGGCCTTCACGTCGCGAACCTTCTGGGCCATGGCCTGAGGGCTTGCAGCACCGAGGTTCTGGTTAATGTTGAAGCCATCGGGCGCATCGCCCAGGCGAATGACTTCTGCGCCAAGCTCGTGAAAGACCGACCCAGCCACGTGGTAGGCCGCCCCATGGGCGGAGTCGACGACGAGCCGCATGCCTTTTAATGACATGCGCGAGGGGAAGGTACCCTTACAGAACTCGATATACCGACCAGCGGCATCTTCCAATCGACGGGCTTTACCCAAGAGATGTGGGTCTGCACAGACCTGGGGCTGATCAATCGCCTTCTCGATCTCAAGCTCTATGGCATCGGGCAGCTTTTCTCCCTGGCCATCGAAAAACTTGATGCCGTTGTCTTCAAAGGGGTTATGCGAGGCACTAATGACCACCCCAGCCGAGAGGCGCAGGGTACGGGTGAGATAGGCAATGGCTGGCGTTGGCATCGGACCTGCGAGCACCACATTGACACCAGCGCTTGCAAAACCCGCCTCAAGCGCAGCCTCGAGAATGTAGCCCGAGATACGGGTGTCTTTGCCGATGAGAACCGTGGGCTCATCGTAATGGCTTGCAAGAATGCGGCCGGCGGCCATTCCGAGCCGCAAAATAAAATCCGGGGTGATCGGTGGTGTACCGACCCGGCCCCGGATTCCGTCTGTTCCGAAATATTGTCTGGTCATGGGCCGCTATTTTAGCGAACCAGACCAGACGCACGCGTTTGCCTGCGGCCTGGCGCGACTCCCGAGCAGTTTAGGCAGGCGCAGCGGCGCTATCTGGCGCCACCTTGGGATCGGACCCGCCCGAGGGTGCATTACCACCACCAGGGCCCGACTGCTTCGGCGGACGCGGCGCACGGCCCGACATGATGTCCTCGATCTGCTCTGCATCGATGGTCTCCCATTCGAGCAGCGCATGGGCCATGGCATGCATCTTGTCTTTGTTGTCTTCAATGAGCTTTCTGGCCACCGAATACTGCTGGTCGATGATCTTACGGATCTCGGCATCCACCTTCTGCATGGTCGACTCCGAGACATGGGTGGTCTTGGTAATTGAGCGGCCCAAGAAGACTTCGCCCTCGTTCTCGGCATAGACCATGGGGCCCAAGGCCTCACTCATGCCGTAGCGGGTCACCATGTCACGGGCAAGCCCCGTAGCACGCTCAAAGTCGTTGGAGGCCCCCGTGGTCATCTGATTCATGAAGACTTCTTCAGCGATGCGACCGCCAAAGAGCACCGCAATCGTGCTGAGCATACGATCGCGATCCATGCTGTAGCGGTCGCCCTCGGGCAGCTGCATCGTGACGCCCAAGGCGCGGCCACGCGGAATAATGGTGACCTTATGCACGGGATCGGTCTTTGGCATCATGCGCGCGACCAAGGCATGGCCAGACTCATGGTAGGCCGTGTTGCGACGCTCTTCTTCGGGCATCACGATTGACCGGCGCTCAGCGCCCATGAGAATCTTATCTTTGGCCTTCTCAAAGTCTTCCATGTCAACCAGCCGGCCATTGCGGCGCGCCGCAAAGAGGGCCGCCTCGTTCACCAGGTTGGCGAGATCAGCACCAGACATGCCCGGGGTTCCGCGCGCGAGGATATCGGCCTTGACGTCAGGCGCCATAGGTACCTTACGCATGTGCACCGCAAGAATCTGCTCGCGGCCACGCACATCCGGCAGCGGTACCACCACCTGGCGGTCAAACCGGCCCGGGCGGAGCAAAGCGGGGTCGAGCACGTCAGGACGGTTGGTCGCCGCGATGACGATGATGCCCTGGTTGGTCTCAAAGCCATCCATTTCCACGAGCATCTGGTTTAAGGTCTGCTCGCGTTCGTCATTACCACCGCCTAAGCCTGCACCGCGCTGACGGCCTACTGCATCGATCTCGTCGATGAAAATAATGCAGGGCGCATGCTTCTTGGCGTTTTCAAACATATCGCGCACGCGGGCCGCACCCACACCGACAAACATCTCGACAAAGTCGGAGCCAGAGATAGAAAAGAACGGCACCTTGGCCTCACCGGCGATCGCCTTGGCCAGGAGTGTTTTACCGGTACCCGGGGAGCCCACCATCAGCACGCCGCGTGGAATACGGCCCCCGAGCTTTTGAAACTTAGAAGGATCACGCAGAAACTCCACAAGTTCGTGGACTTCTTCTTTGGCCTCATCGCAGCCCGCGACATCGGCAAAGGTGATGGTGTTGTTGTTCTCATCAAGCATGCGGGCTTTGCTCTTACCAAAAGAGAAGGCGCCCCCGCGACCTCCGCCCTGCATCTGGCGCATAAAGAACACCCAGACCGCAATAAGCAGCAGCATGGGGAACCAAGAGACGAAGATACTCATAAGCAACGAGGGCTGCTCTGCGGCCTTGGCCGATACGGCGACGCCGTACTTCATGAGGTCAGAGACCATCCAGAGGTCTTGTGGCGCGTTTACAACAATAGGCCGCTCATCGGTGGTCATGGCCCGGACGGTATTGCCATCAATCACCGCGGTACGAATACGACCCTGGCGTGCCTCTTCCATAAACTGGGAATACGAGACCTCAAGCCCGCGCGGCTGGTTGCCCTCAAACTGCCGAAAGACAGAGAAGAGCACCAAGGCAATTACCATCCAGATGGCTACTTTAGAAAACACATTGTTCAACGCATCACTCCTTGGGCCGCCGGCCCACTGATCTGCTGGAACACCCGTACCAGCAAGAAAAATACCTATTACCTTAGGATACTCGTCTTATTCCGTCGTTTCACCCTTAAGCGATTGATTTTTTAAATCTCTGCCCAAGAGAAAAACTTCGGACGACTCTGCCCGCGAGGCCCCTGGCTTACGAGGCGCCACGGTCTTAAAGACTTTCTTGAACTGCTCAACAAGCTGGCTATACCCACTGCCCTGGAAGGTCTTTATCAAGAGGGCCCCGTGGGGCTTTAAATGCTGCTGGGCAAACACCATGGCCAACTCTCCAAGGTGCATCACACGCGCAGCATCAGCCACACCTACACCCGATAAGTTGGGGGACATATCGGACAAAACAAGATCGACTCCCCGGCCCTGCAGTCGCGCGGCCAGAATCTGGCTCACCGACTCTTCCCGAAAGTCGCCTTGAATGAATTCCACCCCCGGAATCGGGTCCATGGGTAACAAATCCAACGCAAAAATGCGGCCTCTGAGCCCTGAAGTAGGTTCGGCCGTGATGGCCGGCTCAGAAGCTGTAGCGGCGGGCTTAGCGCCCCCTGCCCCAACACCGGACTTTACGGAAAGGCGCTCTCGCAGTACCTGGGACCAGCTGCCCGGGGCCGCCCCCAGATCCACAACCGTGATGCCGGGACGCAACAGACGGTCTTTTTCGTCAATTTCTATGAGCTTGAAGGCCGCCCGGGACCGATACCCCTTTTGCTGGGCCTGCCGCACATAGGGATCGGTAACGTGTCGTTGAATCCAGGCAGGATTGGACTTGTGCTTGGCCAGACCAGGTGCGCCTTCTAGAGAGAACGGCGGGCGACGGCGTCAGCGATGGCCCCCGACATCCGAGGCCTGGATGCCCGCGCCTCAGACTTATTCATAGCGGACTTCGAGAATCTCCACCTCGCGGCCCCCACTTGGCGCCTGTACCATCACCACATCGCCCACCGATTTGCCAATCAGCGCCCGCGCAATCGGGCTCGATATGGAGATCTTGCCTTCCTTGAGGTCTGCCTCGTCTTCACCGACGATCTGATAGACCATGGTCTCTTCCGAATCGAGGTCGGAGAGATGGACGGTGGTGCCAAAGACGACCCGTCCGTCTTGCTCCAGCGTCTTGGGATCGATGATCTGGGCCATCGCAAGCTTAGACTCAAGCTCGGCAATCCGCCCCTCAATAAATCCCTGTTTCTCCTTTGCAGCATCGTACTCGGCGTTCTCAGACAGATCGCCCTGCGCCCGTGCCTCGGCAATGGCATTGATGACAGCAGGCCGCTCCTGGTGCTTGAGCCGATGGAGTTCGGCCTTGAGTAGCTCAGCGCCGCGTACCGTGAGAGGAACCGTGTTACTCATAGGGCGAGATCCTTGTGCATAGACTGAAGATCATAAACGTCTAGCCGCGCCTCGGCCATAGCCTTCATCCCCTCGACCGCAGCCCTGGCGCCTGCGAGAGTAGTGTAGGTGGTCACGCGTTGGGCAAGCCCGGTGGTTCGGATCGAACGCGAATCGGCCATGGCATTGCGCCGCTCTTCGACCGTGTTGACGATAAAGACAATCTCCCCGTTCTTAATGAGATCAACCACATGGGGCCGCCCCTCGGTGACCTTGTTCACCGTCGTCACCGGAATGCCCTCTGCAGAAATCGCCGCCGCAGTGCCGCGTGTGGCGACGAGCCGAAAGCCCATCTGGTGCAGGCTGCGCGCCACCGGCACAATGTTGGGCTTGTCGGCATTCTTTACGCTCAGGAAGACAAAACCGGTCTGTGTCGGCTCGGGTAAGCGCACGCCGGCTCCGAGCTGGGACTTCACAAAGGCCTCGGCAAAGGTCTTGCCCACTCCCATAACCTCGCCGGTGGACTTCATCTCTGGGCCCAGAATTGTGTCTACCCCGGGAAACTTCACAAAGGGGAAGACCGCCTCTTTGACCGAGAAGTAGGGAGGAATTACCTCGCCCCGTACCCCCTGGTCGTCAAGGCTCTTGCCCAGCATGGCACGGGCGGCGATCTTGGCCAACGGCAGGCCCGTAGCCTTGGATACAAACGGCACGGTACGCGACGCACGGGGATTGACTTCGAGTACATAGACCGTGTCGCCCTGAATCGCGAACTGTACATTCATGAGACCCACCACATGTAAAGCACGGCTCATGACTTCGGTCTGGCGCTTGAGCCGATCAACGATCTCTGTGGGCAGCGAATAGGGGGGCAGGCTGCAGGCCGAATCGCCCGAGTGCACACCCGCCTGCTCAATGTGTTCCATCACCCCACCGATAAAGACCCGCTTGCCATCGGACAGACAGTCCACGTCGACCTCGATGGCATCGTTTAAGAAACGATCGAGCAGCACAGGCGAATCGTTGGAGACCTTCACCGCCTCCTTCATGTAGCGCTCAAGGTCTTTCTGCTCATGGACAATCTCCATGGCCCGCCCACCGAGCACGTAGCTTGGCCGCACCACCAGGGGATAACCGATTTCCTGAGCGAGCCGCATGGCCTCTTCTTCATTGCGCGCCGTACGGTTGGGGGGCTGTAAGAGTTCGAGCTTGGTGAGCAGTTTCTGAAACCGCTCACGGTCTTCGGCAATATCAATTGACTCGGGTGAGGTACCCACAATCGGCACACCGGCAGCCTCTAGGGCCTTGGCAAGCTTGAGCGGGGTCTGTCCACCGTACTGCACGATGACCCCCACGGGCTTTTCTTTATCGACGATCTCAAGCACGTCTTCAAGCGTGAGTGGCTCAAAATACAGCCGGTCGCTGGTGTCGTAGTCGGTGGAGACCGTCTCGGGATTGCAGTTGACCATAATGGTCTCAAAGCCGTCCTCGCGCAGGGCCATGGCGGCATGCACACAGCAGTAATCAAACTCGATGCCCTGGCCAATGCGGTTTGGCCCACCCCCGAGCACGATCACCTTTTTACGGTCCGTGGGCCGGGCCTCACATTCTTTTTCATAGGTGGAATAAAAGTACGAGGTGCCAGTATCAAACTCGGCCGCACAGGTGTCCACGCGCTTATACACAGGCCGCACACCGAGCGCATGGCGCTGCTTACGTACTTCGGCCTCAGAGGTATCAAGCAAGTAAGCCAGCCGCCGGTCAGAGAAGCCCTTACGCTTGAGCTCAAAGAAGAGTTCGGCATCAATCTCTGCGAGCGTCTTTTTCTCAAGCGCCATCTCGATGCGCACGATCTCTTCGATCTGCACAAGAAACCAACGGTCAATGTGGGTGAGCGAAAAGACCTCTTCCACAGTAAATCCCTGGGCAAAGGCATCACCCACATACCAGATGCGTTCCGGGCCCGGTTCGCCCAGTTCTTCTTCAATACGTTCGCGATCGACCGTCTTCTGATTAAGGCCGTCCACGCCCACCTCCAGGCCGCGTAACGCCTTCTGAAAGGACTCCTGAAAGGTGCGGCCCATGGCCATGACTTCGCCTACCGACTTCATCTGGGTGGTGAGGTGGGCATCGGCGAGCGGAAACTTCTCAAAGGCAAAACGCGGCACCTTGGTGACCACGTAGTCGATAGAGGGCTCAAACGAGGCCGGCGTGGCCCCGCCGGTAATCTCGTTACGCAGCTCGTCCAGGGTGTAGCCCACGGCGAGCTTGGCCGCTACCTTGGCAATCGGAAAGCCTGTGGCCTTAGACGCCAGGGCTGATGACCGCGAGACCCGCGGGTTCATCTCAATCACGATCATGCGGCCATTGTTGGGGTTAATGGCGAACTGCACATTCGATCCGCCGGTATCCACGCCAATCTCTCGCAGAATAGCGATCGAGGCGTTGCGCATGATCTGGTATTCCTTGTCGGTCAGGGTCTGCGCAGGCGCCACCGTGATCGAGTCTCCGGTGTGGATACCCATGGGGTCTAGGTTCTCAATAGAGCAGACGATGATGCAGTTGTCGGCCTTATCGCGCACAACCTCCATCTCAAACTCTTTCCAGCCAATCAACGATTCCTCGATCAAGAGTTCGCGGGTAGGCGAGGCCTCAAGGCCGCGTTTGCAGATGGTCTCGAATTCTTCTGCGTTGTAGGCAATGCCGCCGCCGGTGCCGCCCAGGGTAAAGCTCGGGCGAATCACCATAGGAAAGCCTGCGCTACCAGTCAACCCTGCGATCTGTCGCTGCACCTGCCAGGCCTCTTCCATCGAATGGGCAACCCCCGACTGGGCAGACTCCAGCCCGATCTTGGTCATGGCCTGCTTAAACTTCTGGCGGTCTTCGGCTTTTTCAATGGCCTCTTCTCGCGCGCCAATGAGTTCGACGTTGTACTTCGCAAGCACCCCTTCACGGGCCAGGTCCAGTGCGCAGTTCAGCGCCGTCTGCCCCCCCATGGTGGGCAGCAGGGCATCGGGCCGCTCTTTCTCAATAATGCGGGCAACCATCTGCCAGGTAATGGGCTCGATGTAGGTGACATCGGCCGTCTCAGGGTCGGTCATGATGGTGGCCGGGTTGCTGTTGACCAGCACCACCTTAAAGCCCTCTTGCTTGAGCGCCCTACAGGCCTGGGCACCGGAGTAATCGAATTCGCAGGCCTGGCCAATAACGATCGGGCCCGCTCCAATGATGAGAATCGTCTTGATATCGGTGCGCTTAGGCATGGGCCACCCCCTTTACCACCTGCGCCATCGCGCCAAAGAAGGGGTCGAACAGGGGGATGATGTCGTGCGGCCCTGGACTTGCCTCCGGGTGCCCCTGGAAACAATAGGCAGGCGCCTGGGTATGGGCGAGACCCTGAACAGAACCATCAAACAGTGACACGTGGGTCACCTTCAGGTGGGCAGGCAGGCTCTGCGGATCGACCGCAAAACCATGGTTTTGCGAGGTAATAAATACGCGGCCCGATGCGAGGTCTTGTACCGGATGGTTGGCACCGTGATGCCCAAACTTCATCTTTAAGGTCTTTGCGCCGGCGGCCAGGGCCATGATCTGGTGCCCAAGGCAGATGCCAAACAAGGGAAGCTTGTCTGCCATCGCCTGCTTTGCCACGGCGATGGCATAGTCGCAGGGCTGCGGGTCGCCCGGCCCGTTCGAGAGAAAAATGCCCTGGGGCTTCAACGCCAAGGCCTCCGCATACGATGTCTTAGCCGGCACCACCGTGATCTTGGCGCCGCGGTCGGCCAAGAGTCGCAGAATGTTGTGCTTGATGCCAAAGTCGTAGGCCACGACATGCGGCGTGTCCTTCGCTTGTCGCGCGACTGCAGGCGCGTCCGCCCCTGCGAGACGCCAGGTTCCTTCGGTCCAGGTGTAGGCTTTCTTGGTCGAGACACCCTGGGCCAGGTCTGCCCCCACCAGGCCCGCAAAGCCCCGGGCAAGATCCACGGCACGTGCAGCCAGGGCCGAGCGGTCTTCATCGGCCAGCGAGCCAGCCGCCGCGGTGAGAATCGCGCCTGACTGCGCCCCGGTTTCGCGTAGCCGCCGCGTCAACGCGCGGGTGTCCACCCCCGCAATGGCCACAACACCGGCCTCTGTGAGGGCCTCGGGCAGGCTGCGCTGACTGCGAAAGTTCGATACAACCTGGGGAAGATCCCGAATAATCAGGCCTGCAGCCTGCACCCCAGACGACTCGTTGTCTTCCTCGTTCCAGCCCGTATTGCCGATGTGTGGATAGGTGAGCGTGACGAGCTGCTGGCAGTAGCTCGGGTCGGTGAGGATTTCTTGGTATCCGGTGAGGGCGGTGTTGAAGACCACCTCTCCGATAGTCTGCCCTGAAGCCCCGATTGACACGCATTCAAAGACGGTGCCATCAGCGAGCGCGAGTACCGCAAAAGGGAAAACGGGAGAGGCAGACGAGGAAAAACCGGCCGAGTCGGTCTGGGCCGCGGCCAACAGCTGGCGAACCTGCAAAATGGACTCCTTGTAATTTGGTCGATTATAAAGGAGCAGGCTCTCATGCTAGGGGGCCCTGAAAAAGACGCCAGAGTCCGCGGGGGCGGACGGCCCACCGACCAGATGCCGGCGTTACGCAGCCGCAACGAAAATCGAAATGCTTAAAAAGAGGCCCAAAAGCCAGACCAACGAGCGCATCAGGGCCCAGTTGGCCACATAGGCCACGATATAGCCAATGCGGGCGAGCACGAAGGCCACTGCGAACTGGTCTACCGAGTCTTGCGGCCCCGCGACCGTATGCGCTGCGAGAACCGCAAGCCCAAAGATGATCAACGCCTCCCAGCTATTCTGCTGCGCCGCCACGGCCCGAGCCCGAAACCCCTCTTGTCGGGCCAACCAGTCACGCGGCTGGGCGTTGTCGTATCCCTCGCCGCCTGCCTTTGAGATCCCCGCGCAGACGATGGGCAGGAACATCGTAATCAAAAGGCACCACAAGGCGATAGTCATTTACGGGGATCCTTTCTCTCTTCGGTCACGAAACGCCTGGGCAATCGTACCCAGATCAACATACTCCAGCTCGCCCCCGACAGGTACGCCACGGGCGAGTCGAGTAATTCGCAGCGGCGGATCGCGAGACAGTGCCTGCAAGAGCCCCGAGATCGCATGGGCGGTGGCCTCGCCTTCCGGCGTGAAGTTGGTCGCGAGAATCACCTCGGCCAGAGCGGGCTCCTGCGCCCGCGTAAGAAGCCGTTCCAGCGGCAGCTGCGCAGGCCCAAGACCATCAAGCGGTGAGAGCCTGCCCATCAGCACAAAATAGAGTCCTCGGTAGGTGCGGGTCTGTTCCACCACCAGAAGGTCTGCTGGACTCTCCACCACACAGAGCTGGCTCGCGTCCCGCTCTTCGTCCATACAAGTAGGACAGACCGGCTGCTCGGAAAAAGTGTTGCAACTGCGGCATGGCTGCAGCTGCGACAACGCATGCAGCAGTGCCTGCCCCAGCTGCTCCGCGCCCGCCCGATCGTGCTGAAGGAGATGGAAGGCCATGCGCTGGGCCGTCTTCGGGCCTACCCCAGGGAGGCGGGCGAAAGACTCAGTGAGCGCTGCAAGGCTTGGCGGGGACCCGGCTGCTGCAACGCCCGATGGGCTCGATGCCACAGGCCTGAACCTCCTTAGAGCCGAAAACCAGGAGGCAGGGGCAGGCCAGCCGTGGCGGCAGACATGCGCTCGTTAGAAATCTGCTCCACCTTTGCCACCGCATCGTTGATGGCCGCCACCAGCAGGTCTTGCAGGGTCTCACGATCGTCCGGATCGTTGGTCATGAGGCTCGGGTCGATCGTGAGCGATTTCACCTGGTGCTTACCAGTCATGACCAGCTTGACCAGGCCAGAGCCCGCCTGCCCTTCGGCCTGAAGGTCTCCGAGAGACTCTTGGGCCTGCTTAATCTTTTCCTGCATCTGCTGGGCCTGGCGCATGAGCCCGGCGATCTGGCCTTTCATCATGATGACTCTCCTAGTGGGGGCGGGGATGTAGACAGGTCCTCGGCCTGGGCAGGCCGCCTGGCTGCCGAAGCATCGGTAGGCAGCGGACCGACCGACCGAATCGACCCCGGAACGATCTTCGCATCAAATGCACGAATGAGATCTTGAACGACCGGGGACTGGGTAATGGAGGCCTCTGCCTGGGCAAGCGCCTCGGCCTTGATGCGGGCATCTTGGGCTGCAGCGGTGGGCCCCTGCGGCGCGCCAACGCGCACCGAGACTCTGAGCTTCTGCCCAAAATAGGCACTTAAGCTTGCCTCCACCCGCTCCATCAGGCCGGTCTCGGTAAGTGCCTCTAACGGTACGCAAAAGAGTAGCCGGTCGCCTGTCTCCCCGTCTCGGCCCTCAAAAGTCGACTGCTGGGCAAACTGGCGTGAAAGGCCCGCAAGCCCGAGTTCGCGAGAAATCTCAGGCCACCGCTCGGGTGAGAGGCGGGAGAGGTCGGCCTTTGGCGCAACAACGGGTACAGGCTTGGTGGCCGGGGTTGCCATGAGGGGGGCTGCCTTTACCGGGGGGCGTGCAGCCGGACGCGCAGAGGTACGACCACCAACGGCAGCCAGTGACTCAGGACTAAAAGCCAGAAGCCGCAGGAATGTCATTTGTAACCCTGTGGCTTCGTCCGGCGCCAGACTGAGATCGCGACGGCCCAAAACCAGAATTTGATAACCAAGCTGGGCCCGCTCCGGACCAAGGGCCTGGGCCAAGGACTCCACCCCGGCATCGGCCACTGCATCGGAGAGTCCTAGGGCCGACACCAGCGCGGCCTCGTGGTAGAGCCGCGCGAGTGACTCGAGGACCGACTCGGCCAGGGCGCCAGCCTCCAACAAGGCCTCTGCCGCCTGCAGGGCCTCGGCTGCCTGCCCCCGAGCAAGGAGCTCTGCGGTCGCCAACAACGCCTCACGCTGCACCAGGCCGAGCATTTGGCTAACTGCCTCAAGGCTTATTGCGCCGCCCCCATAAGCGATGGCCTGATCCGTCAACGATAGGGCATCGCGTACCGACCCCTTGGCCGCACGGGCTAAGGCCAGTACGGCGGGCGCTTCTGCCACCACCGCCTCCTGGGCAAGAACAAAATGCAGATGCCCTTCCAAGACCTCGAGGCGCAGATTTTTCAGGCTGAACTGCAGGCATCGGGACAAGACCGTCACCGGAATTTTCTGCGGGTCTGTGGTGGCAAGAATGAACTTCACCTGCGCAGGGGGCTCTTCGAGCGTTTTGAGCATGGCATTAAACGCGTGATTCGAGAGCATATGGACCTCATCGATCACATAGACCTTGAACCGGCCTGCGGTGGGCGCAAACCGAGACTGCTCGAGGAGCTGCTGAATCTCTGCCACGCCCCGATTAGAGGCGGCATCGATCTCAATATAGTCAACAAAACGGCCCGCATCGATTTCTTTGCAGCTGCCGCACTGCCCGCAGGGCTCTGCTACCAGCCCCGTTTCACAATTTAAGGCTTTGGCAAAAATACGGGCCAGGGTGGTCTTACCCACCCCGCGAGACCCTGTCAGAAGGTAGGCATGGTGCAGCCGGTTCTGTCCCAAGGCATGCTGCAGTGCCTTCACAACATGGTCCTGGCCTACCACCGTCGAAAATGCCCGTGGTCGCCACTTGCGCGCCAGCGCTACAGGCGCAGGCACGCCCGCGGAGGGCAGGTCTTCAAAGAGGCCGGTCATCAGACATCTCGCAAGCCGGAGAAGGGACAGGGCATAGGTGCACCAAGGAAGCGCGCGCGCGGATTAAGAGAGGCGAGCCGGACCCCCGGCACTTGCAAGGACCCGCTGTGGCTGCTTCGTTCCCGACCTGACCAGGTTCACAGGCTCGCAATGCGGGGCGGCCCGCCAGACGTGAGTGTATCAAGGCACGCGCCGAATTCTATTTGCGCGGGCCCAGGGCTTATGCGATACACTCCTGTCTCACGTCAGTCGTGGTTTGGTCCTGAAGGGGTTTTCTACTCCTTAGGGTTCCTGCGCATACACCGACTGCCCGAGACGATCCCCTAGTCTGGCCCTTGGCGTTCACCGTCACCATCATTGACTTGTGCCCAAGGGCGTTCCCCGAGTGGATCCCCTTATCAATTTTTCCCAAGCCCTAATCCATCATGAGTGAATCCGTGAAAGTAGTAACCGACGCGAGCTTCGATGCCGACGTTCTGAAGTCCGATCTGCCTGTCTTAGTAGACTTCTGGGCCGAGTGGTGTGGACCCTGCAAAATGATTGGCCCCATCGTTGAAGAGATTGCCCGCGAGTACAACGGCAAGCTTACCGTCGCCAAACTCAATGTTGATGAGAACGCCGCCGTGCCGGCAAAGCACGGCATTCGAGGAATTCCGACGCTCATTCTTTTTAAGAATGGTGCGGTGGTCTCCCAGAAGGTTGGGGCAGCGGCAAAGTCCCAGCTGACGGCCTGGATCGACACACAAATTTAATTACGTAAGACCCAGACCACTCTATGTATCTGTCAGAACTTAAGGCCATGCCAGTGACCCAGCTCGTCGAGCTGGCAAGCACACTGGAAATCGACAATGCCAGCCGCCTGCGAAAGCAGGAACTCAT